>CAYWQZ010000136.1:0-2652 GCA_964460565.1 uncultured Mycoplasma sp. | reverse complement strand
ATGTATAGGAAATTACTGATGGTTAGCCAGCAAAAAAGTTTCCTTTTTATTTATCATTTAACCTGGCTAACCATCTGTAATTATAATAGTAGTAAACACTTGTAAGGAAACTTTTCTATGGGTTTTTAATTATTTTTCTTTTTAGACTGAAATCTATTTTTTTAATTTTGCCTATTAATTTCCTTTAAATTTGTTGTATTTTCTATCAAATCGTAGTAAAATAGACATAGCTTCCCCCTCCCCAGTTAAGAGGCTTTTTTGGAGATATTAAATTGGTTTCCTCACTATGCGGAGTTGGGTGCTAATAAATGTCCTCTATGACAGACAGGACATAAATTAAAGTCTACGCCAAGCGTTTTCTTTAGTATTTCTAGAGTATTTATCTCTAGTTTTTCAAAGTTAGCTGTATTTGTAAGTTTCTTACATATAGCTAACTTTGTTTTTTTGTTTCTATTTCCTAGTAATCCATAATGTCTTATTTTCATGAATCTTGGTGGTAATATATGCAATAAAAATCTTCTAATGAATTCTTCTGCTTTTATTGTCATTTCTTTTATTTTTTTGTTATCTTTGTAATCTCTATACTTAAATGTAATTTCTCCTTTTTCTTCTTTTACTAATCTATTATTTGAGATTGCTACTCTATGTGTATATCTTCCTAAGTATCTTATTACACATTTTGCATCTTTAAATGGTGGTTTACAATAGATTATCCATTCTTTATTATACATTTTTGACATTAATTCATCAAAATTTTGTTGTATTTTTAAATATTCATTTTCTCCATAAAAATCTAGTTTCTCCTGCTTTAAATAATGCAAAAATTTTCCTCTAAATTTTCTTGATAATACTTTTACTGGTATGAAAAATTTCTTCTTACTATTTCTCCATTTTCCCAGTTTATCAATTCCTCCTGCCGGTACTATGCAATGTATATGTGGGTGATATACTAATGTTTGTCCCCAAGTATGTAATACTTCCATAAATCCTATCTGTGCACCTAGATATTTTTGGTCTTGTGCCAATTCTTCTAATATTTCTGCTGTTGCTTTAAATAATATATTATATATTTTTACTTCATTTTGTTTTGCTATTAAGTATAATTCTGACGGTATTGTCATTACTATATGAAAATATTTTACATTTAACAAGTCATATTCTCTATTATATATCCATTTTTCTCTTGCTATACTTTGACATTTTGGGCAATGTCTATTTCTACAAGAATTATAGCTTATTTTTTCATACCCACACTCGTTACATACATCTATATGAGCTCCTAACTCTGCTGTTCTACATTTTTCTATTGCATTCATTGTTTTTAATTTATATGGCATCAATTTATTTTTGTTTCTATATTCTTCTCCGTATTTTTTCATTATATCTTGAACTTCTATCATTTTTATTTTTTCACTCCTTCTACATATATATCTAATGGACTTTTTACTTTTTGCATATTATTTGCAACATGAACATATGTCATTGTGCTTCTAATACAACTATGTCCTAATAACTCCTTTATTTGTACCAATGGTACTCCTTCTTCTACAAGTTTAGTTGCAAATGAATGACGTAACGAATGTACTATGAAATCTTCACTAATTCCTGCTTGTCTTCTATATCTCCTAAAAAATACTCTTAATCTTTCAACTGTTAATGGATTTCCTTCTCTATTTAAAAACATATATCCATCTTTATGTTTAGGTTTATATATTTTATAGCATTTTCTTAACATTTCTAAACTTGCTTCTGGTAATACTGTATATCTTTCTCGTTCTCCTTTTCCATTTCTTACAAATATTCTCATATTTTTACTATCAATATCTTCTACTCTTATATTTACTGCTTCTGATATTCTTAGCCCTGAACCATATATCATCATAAATATTGTTTTATATTTGTAATTTTCACAGGCATCAAAAAAGATTTTAAGTTCTTCTTCCCTTAAAATCTTTGGTAATCTTCGTTTTACTCTATACAGTGGCAATTGTCGTTTGTTTATTGGATAATCTATTACTACATCATATATGAATCTTATTACATTGTTGTAATAATTTATACTTTTTTCTCTTAGTCCCTTTTGTTCTTTCAAATATTTAAGTAAATAATCTCTTAGCTCTTGTATTTTTACTTGTCTCATTGGTTTTCCAAAATATTCCGTTATTTCTTTTGCTTTTCTGTAATAGCAATCCTTTGTGTAATGTGAAAATCCTCGCATTTTCATATCTTCTTCGAGTTTTTCTAACAATTGCTTATTTGTCATAAACAAAACCTCCTATATAATATATTTGTAACTTTAGGTTACATAATTATATTATACAAGAGGTTGTATATATTTTCAATTATATTGGTATTTATTTTATGAGGACCACACCGGAGGTGTTTAGTACGATAGTTACTACTAAGGCGATTAATGTAATACCATTTTGATTTTTTGTATCTGTTGAAATGTTTTTTGATGTTCTACTTACTTCTTTTGGTTTTGAGTAAATTTTTTCTTTACTTATTTTTTTTAATTCCATAGATAGAATTCCTCCTTCATAGGTTTTTCTTTAATTTTTTTCTTTTATGTATTTTTAATATGTACAATTTTTTCTTATTTTATACACATTTACTCATTTGTCTTTATTTAAACTAATTTTATGCTTTTTG
>CAYWQZ010000135.1:0-2683 GCA_964460565.1 uncultured Mycoplasma sp. | reverse complement strand
CAATTTAAATGGTGCTGTTGAAACAATTAAATACTTTTATTAAATAATATAGTTTCTGTCTTTAATACATCATTATACATAATAAAATTATTACTTTCATCTAAATAATAAGAAATATTACCATCTTCATAATAGAATTTATAATCATTTTTACTAAATAATAACTTATTTTTCTTAAAATCATATATATCTAAAGTACTAAATTTACCATCATAATATAAAGCACCATCTTTTTTATTACCTACTTCTTTTATTTTTTTATTTTTAGGGTTAATTTCGTATTGAACTAAATTATCAACATCAAAAATATATAATTTATTGTCTACCACTCCATTTATATATGTATTTTTTGATATAGGCTTATCAAGTTTTATCGTTTTATTTTTATTGTTTGTAATATTATAAATATATATATTGTTAAACTCATACTTATCATCATAATTAAAAGTTATATAATATTTATCTATTAGATATGCAAGTTCATTATTATAATTATCATTATCAAACATTATAACTTCTTTGCTATCTTTATTAATAGAATATACACCATTATACTTATATACATAAATATAATTATCATTAATATTTTCATAATATACTTTGGCAAAAGATAAGTTTTTAGTTTTATTACTATAACTAGTATCTAAAAAATTAGCAAAATCATCTAACTCATCAATAAAGTAATTACCAGAATATAACTTATTATCTTTTTCACAAACTATGTATCCATTATCTATTACAGGATATATACATTTTAGGTTATCTTTTTCATAATATTTGATATCACTAATTATTTTTTTATCTTTATGATATATATTATTAAAGAAATAAGAATAAGTTTTATTATTTAGTTTAATACTTATATAATAATTATTATCTTTATATGTTTCATTAATGTAATAAGTTTTATCATCAATAGTTAATTTATACTCTACTACATGTTTATTTTTGAAGATATAAAATACTAATTCTAAAATTATAAAACATAATATAATAAATAACATTAACTTTACTACTTTTTTCATAAATCACCTTATAACGCTTAATTTAATAATTAAATCCATATCATCATCAAGTGCAGATATATTTTTTTTAATTTCTTTACATTTTTGGCACTTATAAATAATTTTAAACCCTTTTTTATGTTTTTCTACTGAAATAGGTTCTAAGAAACCAGAACATGTATTTTTTCTATCACCGGGATTAATGTCTACATGTTTGGAATATAAACAATACGGACAGTGGTCTCTTGCGGTATATTTTAAAGGTTCTACTTTTTTACCACAATTTTCACAAATAAACTCTTCATCTATCATTTTAAATCTTTTATCTTCCATAACTAACTACCTAACAATTCCTTTAATTTGTTTTCTTCTTCTTTTTCTATTATTTGTTTTTCTAGAGTTTGATTAAACCAATCAGGTACTACTTCTTTGCTTACCTTAATTGGAGTATTTTTATTTTTGGTATTCTTTTTATGTTCTTTTATACAAGCGTTCATTGCTTCTTCAACTGTTTCAATACCTAATCTTTTCCAATGGCTTGCAATTGTTTCAACATAAGATTTATTTAATTTTTTATTATTAACACGAAGTACATAATCAATTAAAACGTTAACTACTCCAGGCATTAGTTTTAAATCTACAAGTAATGTTTCAAGTAAATTAATATCTCTTCCGAGTAATTTACCATCTTTATATTTACTTTTTAAGAACTGCATAGGATTAGTGTTTTCAAATGTGTAAATCATTTTAGCACGATTAGAAATATCTCCAGTGGGACTTTTTAAATATTCTGGTTGTTTCATATTAATTAATGTAGGAAGTTTGCCCTTATTCTCAAAACTATAATAATTTCTACAAGATTTACGAAGACTATCTTTTTCTATCAAACCTTTTTCGTTAATACAAGAATTAATAATACCTTGCATAGTTAAAACATCTATATCATATATATAGGATAAACTATTTATCAAAGACCTAACTTCTTTAGTAAATGCTTTTTCATTAATAACAGAACTATTAAGTCCTGATATAAGTAAAGAAAAGTCAAGTTCATTTTTAAATTTAATTTCTCCTTTACTCTTACCTATTAATTCTTCATTAGTAAACATAAAAGATCCTGGTATGCTTTTAAATACTTCATCAAAAGATAAAGATATATCTTCATAATCTTTTAATACAATCCTAGGTATTTTATATAATTCTACTATATTTTGATATTCAGTTTTACCTATATTATTGTATAAAACAATATTAAGTATTGGGTGATTTAAAAACTCACTTGCAGAAAGTGGTGCATATAAAATATATATATAGTTATTTATGTTATCTTTTTTTAAACAAGTTTTTAAAAGACCAACTGCTTCAAGACGAGTTCTAGCATTTTCTATATCTTCTAAAGACATTTGCATAACACTTTGTAAGTGATGATGAGTAAGTATAGATGTAATTATTTCATTTTTACTTAAATCATTTAATAATGTATAATACAAAGAAACAGCCTTATTACCTATAATGGGTTGATATAAATCAATTAATATTTTTTTGTCTACTTCAGTAATAACATTCTTATTCATTACAGTATAACTATCTGCAGGTAAAAGCATTTAATCACCACCTTTAAATATATTGTACCAAATTTCTAACGAAAAATCACCAAATTTAAAACAAAATAATAAAAT
>CAYWQZ010000134.1:0-2706 GCA_964460565.1 uncultured Mycoplasma sp. | reverse complement strand
TAATATATAAAGAAAACAAAATAGTATTCTATTATATATTAGGTTCTTTAATAAATGGTATTTTACTTAGAACCTTTACAGTAGGAAACTTCTATGGTATTACTCCCTTTCTTGCAGACTTATTTATTTCCATAATTTTTGGATCATTTTACTTCTCATTTAAAGATAACAAAGGAGTAATCTACTTATATATTATGTCTATATTATCAGTAATAATATGTATATCTAATATAGTTTATTATAGTTACTATAGTAGTTTTATATCAATTACTTTTATATCATTTATAATAACTAATCATGAAACAGGAGACGCTAATGTACTAGGTAACTTACTTAATATTAAATACTTTATATTTATCTGGTTTCCTATCTTTTTATACTTTATAAATAGAAAAAATAAAAAGATTAAGTCTTCATACCATAAAAAAACTATATATAAAACAATATATTACTATGTACTATTACTATTTATATTATTTATATGTACCTTAAAAGGAGTAGATTACAGTAGATTTTATACTCAGTGGAATAGAGAATATTCAGTTACTAGATTTGGAGTTTATTTATATCAAGTAAATGATATAGTTAAAAGTATAGAATCAAAAACTGTTACTTTATTTGGTACAGATAAAGCATATAAAAAAATAAATGAATATTATGATAACAAAGAAAAAGAAAACAAAAATGAAATGAGTAATATATTTGAAGGCAAAAATGTAATAGCAATACATGCTGAAAGTATGCAAAATGTAGTTATTAATAGAAAAATAAATGGAGTAGAAATATCTCCTAATCTAAATAAATTGGCAAGCGAAGGCATATACTTTGATAATTTTTATTCACAAGTAAGTTTTGGTACAAGTAGTGATACAGAATTCACTTATGCAACCTCACTTTTACCTGTAAAAATAGGTACAGTATTTAATAATTACTACAATAGTAGTTATGTTACTACATATACACTTCTTAAAGATAAAGGTTACTATACATTCAGTATGCACGCCAATAACGGAGATTTTTGGAATAGAAACTTAATGTATAATAGTTTAGGATATGATTACTTTTATGAAAAAAACTCTTATAATATTGATGAAACAATAGGATTTGGACTTTCAGATAAATCATTTATGCTTCAATCAGTAGAATATATCAAAAAAATAGCAACAGAACATGAAAAATTTTATGGAACAATGATTACTTTAAGTAACCATACACCATTTAGTTATGATGAACACTTTACTTCATTTGAAGATTTATTTGGAACCTATGGCTATGACTTCTTAAAAAATACAAAATTAGGAGATTACTTTGTATCAGTAAATTATGCCGATGAGCAAATTGGACTCTTAATTGAAGAACTAGATAAGAATGGATTACTTGATAATACAATTATAGTAATATATGGAGACCACGATGCTAGAATTAGTTCATCATTATGGAAAGAATACTTTAATTATGATGAAAATAGTGATAAAATAAAAACAGAATTAGATGATGATTATATAGATTATGATTATTATGAAAATGAATTAAATAGAAGTGTACCTTTCATTATATGGAGTAAAGATAGCAAAATAAATGAAAAAGTAAGTACAGCAATGGGAATGTATGATGTACTTCCAACACTAGGTAATATGTTAGGTATTGAAAACAAATATGCAATAGGTAGTGATATATTTAATAACTTAAACGATAACATTGTTGTATTTCCAAATGGTAACTTTTTAACTAATTATGTATATTACAACGATTCAAAAAATGAATATAAACCACTTACCGATATACCATTAAATGAAACATATATAGAAAATAATAAACTAATCGCAGAATCTAAACTAGATATTTCTAATAATATAATTATTTATAATTATTTTAATAAAATATTATCTAATAAAAAATATGAGGTGGAAAAATGAAAATAAAAAAGAAAGTAAAAAAAACTTTTAAAATTGTTGTTATCATAATATTAATACTTGCCCTATTAGTAGGAGGATATTTTGTTTATAAAAGATTTAGCACTAGTACTAAACCAGTAACATCAAAAGTAGTAAATGAAATAAAAGAATATGGATATACCTTAGAAGATGATGCTCCAAAAGGATATAAAACATTATTTGATGAACTTACAAAAGTTTTAAATGCTGAAGAAGTAGATGAAGAAGCATATGCTAAACTTGTCGCTCAAATGTTAGTATTTGACTTCTATAATTTAGATAATAAAGTATCAAAAAATGATGTTGGTGGCACCCAGTTTATATTAAGTGATTACGAAAAAAGTTTTGTATACGAAGCAACAGAAACTGTTTACAAACATATAGAACACAACATATATAATGATAGAAAACAAAAACTTCCAGTAGTTACAGGAGTAGAAATAGAAAGTATTAGAACTAATAATTATAACTATAATAAATTAAAAGATGATAAAGCATATATAGTAAAAGTAAAAGTAAGTTATAAAGAAAATCTAGGTTACCCAGAAGAAGTAACAGTAAAAATGTTACATAATGATAAAAAATTAGAAGTGTTTTACATGAAATAGTCTTGAAAAAGATTATTTTTTTCTATATAATTAAATCATAATAGAAAGAAGGTAAGAGTATGGGTAAAATAATTCGCAAATCAACAACAAACCAAGCGAACATTTGTTCGGGGGGGGGGCAGTAAACTAGGTAGTAAAAAGAAACTTTTTTTCTTAATACTATT
>CAYWQZ010000133.1:0-2717 GCA_964460565.1 uncultured Mycoplasma sp. | reverse complement strand
CTTATCTTTTTCTTCTTTAGTATATATTTTCATAACGCACCTCACATATTTTTATATTTAGATTTTTATTAAATTACTTTATAATTTAATAAAAACGCGATAAACCCATTTTTATATAATAAAACCCTTGATAAACAAGGGTAATTTTTTAAGTGGTGTCCCAGGAGCGATTCGAACGCCCGACCGACGCCTTAGAAGGGCGTTGCTCTATCCTGCTGAGCTACTAGGACACAAGTACTCATCAGTACTTATTAAGTATATAACATTTTTTAATATTTTTCAAGTATCTTTTCTTAATTTTTCTAACATTTTTTCATTATTTACTAATATTTCTACCTTTTCTACCTCATAATTATTAAAAACAGAATAAATTATCATATTTATTGCATCCATATTTAAAGTATTTTTTTCATCTAATATCTCTTCATTAAATACTAATTGTAAAGTATTATTTTCTTTTTTATAATCTAGTAATTTAACATTTTCATCTACATAAGATATTATAGTTTTATTTATATAATTAGATAAAGATTCTACTATTATTTCTACTTTTTCTCTAGAATCATTTACATAACTAGTTACAGGTACATAATATAAATTATCATTGCTTTTACTATAATAATATAATAATACTTTATTTATATCTTTATTACTTGTAATATTATATATTTTATTAATACCAAAATCTTTAGTTAGTATTGTAGGAAGTTCTTTATTAGTATTTGGTACATATTTTAATAATTCATTTTCTACTGTTAACTCTATACCTATTAAATTATCAAATTCACTTAAAGAATAAATAATAGCTTCGATCATCTTTTCACTTTGTTTTTCACTTATATTTAATAATTCTTTAGAAAAATCTATTTTAAGTATTCCATTATTAAATTTAATACTATTTATTTTAGTATTTTTTGGTAAAATAGGTTTTAAATCACTAGGAAGTAAGGCATTTTTATTATTTTTTTCTATCATAATATTTAATACTTCATTAGTTTTATTTTCTATAGATAAACTATTATCAATATAAACAGTAGTTCTAACTAATAAGTTTTCATTATTTAAGGCATATATATTAGTTTTATCATTATCTGTAATATGATATGTATCATTATATATAGTTACATCATTATCTTTTAAATTTAAACTATAAATAACAAATACTATAAATAATGATACTGTAGTAATAAATATTCTATTTAAAGCTTTCTTTTTTAACATTTAATCACCAATAAATTATATGAAAAAACGTATGCTTTTAGCACACGCTAGAAAGATATTTCTTTTAGTTTTAATAATTCCACTACTGCGGCAGCCCTACCCTTAACACCAAGTTTCTGCATTGCATTTGATACATGATTTCTAACTGTTTTCTCACTTATATTTAAAGTTTGCGCTACTTCTTTAGTAGTTTTATTTAAAACTAATAATTCAAATACTTCTTTTTCTCTTTTAGTAAGTACTTTCTTTCTCAAACTTATTCCCTCACTTTCAGATTGGGTGGTTTTATATTATTCATATTATTTTATGAGTAATATTTTAAAGTGTGAGAAAACTAGCCTATTTTAAGAAAATTTTACAGATATAGTCATTTTATTATCAAATTCTTCTTGTACTAAACGCATTATATTATTAGCAAGACTAATATCATGTTCTTTTTTATCTACTACTACTTCTATTACTTCGTTATCGCATTTTACAAATGAAGTTACGTTATACTTATTATTTATTTTTGTTTCTAAGTTTTCTTCTATTCCTTTAGTAGATGTTATTGCTTTTATTGCTTCATAAGCATTATTTTTTTCTTCTGTTGTTGCACTTTTACTATTTATTGTTTCTTCATAAGTTTTAGTTAATTTTTCTCTTGCTTCATCAAGTTCTATTTTTAAAGCTGTTATATAATTAGATTCAGTAATTGTGCTTTCTTCTTTTACTACTTCTTTTTCTTCTTTTTTATCTTCATTTAAAACTCCATTATTACTAGAAAATATTTCACTAGGCATAGTAACGTAATATACTCCTAGTACAAGTATCAAACTAAATAATGTCAAAAACCACAAACCTTGCTTATTTACCATATTATCCTCCTAGTAAATGGTATGTTAAAGTTTTAAAAATATAACAAAAAAAGAGCTTATGCTCTTGATACATATTTTCCATCACTTGTTGCTATTACTACTTTTTCTCCTTCATTAATAAATAAAGGTACTTTAATTGTATAACCAGTTTCAAGTGTTGCGTCTTTCATTGCACTAGATGTAGTATTTCCTTTTACACCTGGTTCAGTACTAATAACAGTCATTTCTATTTTATCTGGAAGAGATATACCTAATACTTCTCCTTCATAGAAAGTAATATCTAAATTTAAGTTTTCTTTTAGATACTTAATATCATCACCAAGTATTTTTTTATCTAAATCTACTTGTGAATAATCATTCATATCCATAAAAGTATAACTATCTCCAGAATTATATAAAAATTGCATTGGTTTTCTTTCTACTCTAGCAGTTTCAACTTTAATTCCTGAGTTAAAAGTATATTCAATTGTAGAACCAGTTCTTAAGTTTTTCATTTTAGTTCTAACAAATGCTGCACCTTTACCAGGTTTAACATGTTGAAACTCAAGTACAACAAACAAGTTACCATCAACTTTAATAGTCATACCTGTTTTAAAATCATTAACATTAATCATAAATATTCTCCTTACCTATTATTTT
>CAYWQZ010000132.1:0-2749 GCA_964460565.1 uncultured Mycoplasma sp. | reverse complement strand
TTATTTATGGTATAATAACCATCAATTTAAGGGGGATATTCTATGCATAATAGTGATTTTATAATAGAAGATGGTAAACTTATAAAGTACACAGGTAATAGTAAAAATGTTATTATTCCAGATGAAGTTACCGTAATTGGTGAAAACGCTTTTAGTCATAAAGACATAAAAAGTGTTACTATGCCATCTGTAGTGAAAATAGAAAGAAAAGCTTTTTTTGATTGTAAATACTTAAAAAATGTTGTTTTTTCTAGTGTTCTAGAAGAAATAGAAAAAGATGTTTTTGATTATTGCACATCTCTAAAAAGTATTAATATACCAAAAAGTGTTAAATGTTTAGGTGCACCTATTTTTTACGTAGAATTTAATAATTTTGAAAGTTTAACTTTTGAAGAAAGAAACGATAAATTAATATTTGAAGGAATTCTTTTTTATATATCTTCTTCTAAAAAACCATTAAAAATTATTTTACCCAAACACCCTATAAAAAGAAAAGATAATACTGGTTTTATTTGCATATCTCATAGTTATATAAAATATTTAGAACTTGATTATTTTGATATAGAATTTTTTAAATTTCATGATGTTAGAATTAATAATATAACTGTACGTATTTATGATGATGAATTAGATAATTTTTTACTTCACTATGATTATCACCCTGATATAAATACTATTATTTTTGAAAGTACTGATAATTTAGATAAAAAGAATCTTATAATATATGAAATAACAAAATCACGTAATAAAAAAGAACTAAAAAAAGTAAATATAATTTTTAATTCAAAAAATACTTTAACTAAAGAAGAACAAAAAATATATGATGAATTATGTAGGACTTATAATGTAAGTGTTAAAACAAAAGAAATAAATAAAAAAACACCATCTTTAAATGAATTATCTGATATAAAAGAATTAGAAGAATTAAAAATTAATATTTCAAAAATGTCTTTAGAATTACAATCTTTTTATAATAATAAATTAAATGAAATAATAAGAAAGTACAAAGAAGAATTATTAAATTGTGAACCTACTTTTGAAACTTCAAATGATATTACACTAAGTACTACTTCTGTTACTTCTCCTAGAATAAATTTAATAAATAAAATAAATTTACTATTAATAGATTCTAGAATTCACATATCTAATTTTGGACTTAAAATATGTAATACAATTAATTATTTAGAAAATAAAGAAGAAGATAATATATTTATAAATGTAAAAGAATTAGTTTCTATTATTGATTTATTAGATAGTAAAGAAAAAGAAAAATATACTAATTTATTAAAAAATATATTATTAAAATATCAAAATAAAATAAAAGAAAAAACATTAAATCCAGATAATTATGAAATAAACTTAACATTAAGTGGTAAATCATTAGAATTATCTTTTAATGAAGAAATAGAAATACTAAAAAATAGTTTAATTAGTTTTATAGATTCTAATAGTTTAAAAATTAATTTTATTAAATCACTTGAGAATATAAATGATGGTTATTATAAAGATAAATATTTATATTATAAAAGTTTATCTGATGAAGATTTAAATGAAGTATTTATAAGTTTTATAGATAAAGCAAGAAATAATAAAATAGAAAGTGTTGTATTAGAATTTAATACTTACTTTAATAATTTAATAAAGCAAAAGGAAATAGAAGTATTAAAAGACTCTATTATAAATGATAAAGATATAAATATAAAAAATATGACTCATAATATAGATGTATTTAATTATTTAACTATTTATAGTTTTATTTCAGATATTAAAAATATATCTAATAAGTATAATTTTAATAATGATATAAAAAATAAAATAGATAATATAAAAGAAAAACTTATTAATGATATAAAGAATATAATAAATAATTTAGATTCAGAAACTGCACTTAAAGAAGCATGTAATTTATGTTTAAGATTTGAGTCTTATATAAATAGAATGAATACTTATGAAAAAGAATTAGTTAGAGTAAGAGAAAAATAAAAAAAAGTTACAAAAATGTGTAAAAAATAATTAAAATCCTTGCAAAAGTGTGATTAAAACAGTTATATTTTCTTCAAAAGTGTGATATAATGTTATTGAGGAGATGATACTATGCAAAGATTTATAACTGAAAAACTAATTAAATGGAAAAATAGTAAAGATAGAAAACCCTTAATTATAAAAGGTGCAAGACAAGTAGGAAAGACATATATATTAAAAGAATTTGGTCAAAACAATTACGAAAATGTTGCATATTTTAATTTTGATCATGATGATGGATTAGCAGAATTATTCTTAAATACTAAAGATCCAAAAAGAATTATAGAACAATTATCTTTAGCAAATGATAAAAAAATAAATCCCAATACAACATTAATTATATTTGATGAGGTACAAGAGTGCCCCAACGCATTAAATTCATTAAAATATTTCTGTGAAGAAGCAAGTGAATATCATGTTGCTTGTGCTGGTTCACTTTTAGGAATAAGACTATCAAAAACATCTTTTCCAGTTGGTAAAGTAGATTTTTTAAATTTATATCCAATGACCTTTAGTGAGTTCTTAATCGCAGATAATGAAGAAAACTTAGTTGAAGTTTTAAAACAAACTAAAGACATAAAAAATATTCCTAAAATATTTGAGGATAGATTAATAGAAAAATTAAAAATATATTATATTATTGGTGGTATGCCTGAAGCAGTATATAGTTGGGTTAATGATAAGGATATAGAAAAAATAAATATAATTCAAAAAAATATATTAGATG
>CAYWQZ010000131.1:0-2781 GCA_964460565.1 uncultured Mycoplasma sp. | reverse complement strand
ATTGACTACAAACCGAACTGGAAGGTTTTGGATGACTTTCCTATTATATAAAAAAATAGAAACTACTTAATAATTTCTATTTTTCTCTTTTTTATTACAAATGTTTTTATTCTGTAATTACAATTAGTACATTTAATATGTTTAAAACCATTAGTATCAGGTACTTTTAATTTTAAAATTGTTTTACATTTAGGACATTTTCTATATATATGATCTTTATCTTTTATATTTCTTTTTATATTATTAAATGGTTTTATAATACTTTTCTTTATTTTTTTAAATTTTACATTTTCATTACTTCTTTTATATATTTTTTTAGATATGGTTCTAAGTATAATAATAATTAATAATATTAATTCTATTATTAAAAATATAATATTTTTAGAAAATAAACTAATAATTAAAATAACAAAATATATATAAGTTAAAAAATTATTTAATTCATCTGTTCCATATCTACCATACATAAATTTTTGTAATTTAGTATTAAATTTCATTTAATCATCCCTTCTTGTAAATATTAAAACAAGTCTTAATATTTCTATAATAGTAGATAATACACTTGCTACATAAGTCATTGCAGCACTTTTTAATACTTTTCTTGCTTTTTTTATTTCATCTTGTTCTAATAAGTTTAAGCTTTCTAGTTCTTTTAAAGCTCTTTTTGAGGCATCAAATTCTACTGGTAGTGTTATAAACTGAAATAGTAAAATCATTGCTTCTAGTGCTATACCTATATAGATGATATTTGTAAGAGTAAAAATTGCTCCGATTAATATAGCAATATAACCAAGTTTTGAAGATAAGTTTACAAGTGGTACTAATTTACTTCTTATAATCATAAATTTATAGTCATCTTTGTCTTGAATAGCATGTCCGCATTCATGGGCTGTTACTGCAAGAGATGATATAGAGTTTTCTTCATATATAGAAGTTGATAAGTTAACTGACTTATTTCTAGGGTCATAATAATCTGTAAGCTTACCTCCTACTTTGTTTATTTCTATATCACTTAAATTATTTTTATCTAGTATTATTCTTGCTACATCTTTACCAGTTAAGTTTTGTTTATTTTTTATTTTACTAAATCTACTATAGTTTACATTTATATAAATATTAGCAAATAAAGTAATTATTAGTGAGAAGCATGCTAGTAAATATATTATTATATAACTATCCATATTAAATCCTTTCTACATCAAATATTAATTCTTCATCGTTTATATGATATTTATATTCATCTATTTCTTTTTCTATTATATTTATTGATAAAGTTTCTGTTTTAATATAGTTTTCAAAGTCTTTTAATACTTCTTTAAAGTATGGAGTTCCTTTGTAGTATAAGTTTATTCTATCTGATACATTGAAGTCTTTTTCTTTACGTAAGTTTTGGATTTTTGATACTACTTCACGGGCAAATCCTTCTTTTAAAAGCATATCATCTAGGGCAGTATTTAAGATTATAAATTCATTATTAGTTGTTGCTACGTTGTAACCTTCTTTAGCAGTTATTTTTATTTCTACCATAGATTTATCTATTATTTTTTCTTCATTATTGATAGTTAAAGTAATAGTTTCATCATTATTTAATTTTGTTATTTCTTCTTCTGTTAACATAGTTAGTTTTGTACTAAATTCTTTAATTGATGAACCAAATACTTTACCTACTTCTTTAAAGTTTGGTTTTACTGTGAAGTTCATATAAGAACTTAAGTCTTCGACGAAAACTACTTCTTTTACATTTAATTCTTCTTTTATTAAAGGAATTAATTCTTTTAATAGTTCTTCATTTTTACCATCTAGATATACTTTACTAATAGGTTGACGAACTTTTATTTTTACTTCTTCTCTTACAAAGCGACCTGCACTTATTAGGTCTCTTACTAGGTCCATTTTGGCTTCTATTTCTTCATTTATTAAAGTTTCATCATATTTAGGGAATTTTGCTAAATGAACTGATTTTTCACCTGTTAATTTAGTATATATTTCTTCTGTTATAAAAGGTACAATTGGAGCACACATTCTCATTAGTCCTTCAAGTACTTCGTATGTAGTTATGTAAACACTTTTTTTAGAGTCATTAAATTCTTCTATCCAGAATCTATTTCTATTACGTCTTATATACCAGTTTGATAAGTCTTCACATACAAAGTCTGTTAATGCTTTTACTACTTTGTTTAAGTCATATTCTTCATAACCATTTGTTACTGTTTTTAGTAATTTATTATATTTAGAAAGTAACCATTTGTCTATTTCTTCACGTTTATTATACTCAATAAAGCATGTATTTATGTCTGTTATTTTGTCTGCATTAGCATATATAGCAAAGAAATTATAGGTATTTTTTAGTGGATTAAAGAATTTAGAGTGTACTTCTTTTAAACCATTTATATCAAATTTTAGTGGAGTCCATACTGGAGAGACATATGGTAAGTAAAAGCGAACTGTATCTGCACCATATTCTTTCATAGTGGTAAATGGTTCAACGATGTTACCTTTACTTTTACTCATTTTTTTACCTTCTTTATCAAGTAGTAAATCATTTACTAAGACATTTTTATATGGGGCTTTGCCTGTTACGAAAACGCTTATTAAAAGTAATGTGTAGAACCAACCACGGGTTTGGTCGATACCTTCAGCGATGAAATCTGCTGGGAATTGTTTTTCCCATAGGTCCATGTTTTCAAATGGGTAATGGTATTGTGCGAATGGCATAGAACCTGAGTCAAACCAGCAATCTATAACGTCTGTTACTCTATTCATTGTTTTACTACATTTAGA
>CAYWQZ010000130.1:0-2793 GCA_964460565.1 uncultured Mycoplasma sp. | reverse complement strand
TTAATTAATTATAATACATATTCTAACATTTTTTTTATGTTTTTTCAAGCAAATAAAGCAATAAATTGTAAATAAAAGAATTTGTGTACTAAAAAAAATAAAGCATATAGTTTATCACATACTTTATTTTTTATCTAATCTTTATTGTTTTCTTCATTTTCTAAAAATTCTTTTAACTCTTTTGCCACCTTACTAGGTAATATTTTTTCAAGTTCTGATACTGGTGCCTCTTTTATCTTATTAATTGAGGAAAAGTGTTTTAATAATTCTTTTCTTCTTTTTGGTCCAATACCTACTGCGTTATCTAAAATACTAGCTAAAGCTCCTTTAGATTTAATATTTCTATGATAACTAATTGCAAATCTATGTACTTCATCTTGCATTCTTGTTAAGTATAAAAACAAATCATTAAAAGAAGATATATCTATTTCAGTTAAATCATCATTAATAATTGATTTAGTTCTATGCTTATCATCTTTTTTTAATCCAATTACTTTAATATCTAAATTTAAACTATCAATTATCTCTTTAGCACTTTCTACTTGAAGGGCTCCTCCATCTACAATAATTAAATCAGGTTTTCTTAAATTTTCTAATAAAACTCTATAATATCTACGATATATAACTTCTTTCATTGCACCTAAATCATCACTTTTATCTAACGATATTTTATACTTACGATATTCATTTTTATTAGGAAGAAAATTATCATAAGTAACCATTCCTCCAACATAATATGAACCAAATAAGTGTGAATTATCAAATAGTTCTATTCTTTCTAACTTATTTAAATTTAGTATTTCTTTTAATTTATTAATAGAACTAATTCTTATACTGTCACTTCTTTCTATTTTTTCTATTCTTTCTTTTGAACTAATTTCAGCATTTAAATTAGCCATATTAAGTATTTTTTTTACATCTCCTTTTTTAGGACTTAATACTTTTATATCTAAATATTTACTTAATACATCACTATCTATAATATCATTAATAACTATTTCTTTAGGTTTACTATGTTTTTCATAAAAATCTATTATATATCTAATATAAACATCTTTTTCATCTACATAATCACTAATAATTTTATTTATTTTTCCTACTACAACACCATCTCTTACAAATAAAGTATTAATAGTTAAATAATTATTTTTCTCATAAATACCAAATACATCAAAATTATATTTAATATTTGATACTATTATCTGTTTATTAATAGTTTTTTTAATATCTAAAAGATTATTTTTTAATTCTAAAGCTTTTTCATAGTTTAATTCTAAACTTGCTTTTTCCATTTCTTCTTCTAATTTTTTAGTTATAACTTTATAATCTCCATTTAATACTTTTTCTATTTCTTTAATCATATTATCTAATTTTTCTTTATCTACTACATTAGTACAATAACCTAGACATTCGTTAATATGATAATATAAACATAAATTTTTTCCCATTGTATTACATTTTCTAAGTGGATAAATTCTATTAATTAAGTTAACTGTATTTCTAGCACTACTGACATTAGGAAATGGTCCAAATAATTTGCCTTTTACTTTTTTTCTAGTTTTAAATCTTTCTATTTTTAAAGTAGGACATTTATCATTAGTTAGTAATATATATGGGTATGTTTTATCATCTTTTAATAAGATATTATACTTTGGATTATATTTTTTAATTAAATTAATTTCTAATATTAATGACTCTGTTTCACTATTAGTAATTATGTATTCAAAATCACAGATGTTATCTACTAAAGCTTTTGTTTTACCAGTATGTACTTTGTTAAAATATGAACTAACTCTTCTTTTTAAATTTTTAGCTTTACCTACATATATTATATTATTATCTTTATCTTTCATTAAGTAACAACCTGGTTGTTCTGACATTAATTTAAGTTTTTCTTTTATCATCTTTTTTTACCTCTCTTATAATCTTTAATTATTATAGGTAAATTAAGAGTCATATCGTTTATATAAGTAACTATATCTAATATAGTAATATTTTCTTTTTTTATAAGAGGTTTAAAAACATTTGTTAAACTTTCGGTTAAAAAGCAATTTAATTCATATTTTATATCCATGAAACTTTCTTGTAATTCTTTATCTTCTGTATCTAGGTTTAATGCTTTAATAGTTAGTTTTAATTCATTTAGTAAATCATTATATTCTTCTTTTTCTATTTTACCATTAAGAGTATTTTCTATATAAGAAATTATATTATCAGAAGTATCTTTTATATTTTGATATGATGTTGATGAAAGTGTTAAAATTGGTAAGTCTGTTAAAGAGTAATCTTCATATTCTTTAGGAATAACAATAGAAGAAAATTTTTCTTTTGGAATATAATCTTTACCTAATACTTCATCATAATAATTAAAATATCTATCTTTTACATCATAAAAAACTTCATCTAAGGATAAAAACATTTCTATAGTTATACCACTAGTAATATATTTTTTATATGCACCTTCTTCATCAAGTGAAGAATAAATACCTCGAACTAAAGAAATTGTATCATCTAAATTGTAACCACTGAAACTTCTAGCAAAAGAAACTTTATCTTCATTTGCTTTTTTTTGTGACATTAAACCATGTCTTAGAATACTATCTAATTTAACTATATTAAAACCAACACTATGATAAAAAACTTCTAATTTACTCATAAAATCACCTTTTCTATAATTAATAATAACATAAAAATAAAAAATAGTGTATAATAAAATTGGTGATTTTATGTATTCTATCGAAAATAATGTTAGTGATTATTTAGTTATTAAAAAATCGAAATTTATATGTTATA
>CAYWQZ010000129.1:0-2801 GCA_964460565.1 uncultured Mycoplasma sp. | reverse complement strand
AAAGGAGAAGAACTAAAAAATGCTATTATTGAAGAAATCAAACATAAAGAAAAAAATTTAAAAGGCAATATGGCCTCACAAGGAACAACACCAAGACACTTAACTGACTTAATAGGTTCACTATGTGATTTAACTAGTGGTAGTGGTGATAAAGGAACTCCAGTAGTATACATAAAAGGCTATTTTGATAACTATTCAAACGTGGAGGAATAAAATGGATTTAGCAGTATTAATAATTCTAATAATTTTAGGCATATTTTTACTAAAAGATGTAAAATACCTAGTATACTTAATAGGAATAATTGAAATATTTTTAAGACTAATCCACTATATCGGAGATCATCTAGGTATGGCAGATTTAAATAAAGTTATAAACAATAATTTTCCTAATTCATTATTTAGTATGCTAGGAAAATATACAAGTGGTATTATTTATGATATTTTAGCATGGTTATTAACAGGAGTATTTGTTGTATTCTTATTTTACCTAATAAAATATTTAATAAGAAAGAAATAATTATAATTTAATTTTTTTCTTTTTATAAATTAAACCAATTTCAATAATAACAAGAGAACCTAATAGTCCAATAAGCATTCCATTTCTATTTTCTTTATTAATGACTTCTTTAGTTTCTTCTTCATTTGAACTAATAAAAGTATTATAAAAGGGGTTGTCAACAAACAAATAATTATTTAAAGTAATTAAAATTAAAAATATGTATTTCATATAAACACTTCCTTTATAATAAATAATATTCATAAAATCAAAAAATAAAATATAAACTTAAGTATTCGTAAGAAAGGAGCAAAAATATGTTAGAACTAAAAAGAATATGTAAAAGTTATAAAACTGGTGATTTTAGTCAAAAAGCACTAGATAATATTAGTTTAAAATTTAGAAAAAATGAATTTGTATCAATACTTGGAACAAGTGGCTCAGGAAAAACTACTTTTTTAAATATAGTTGGTGGCTTAGATAAGTATGATGATGGAGATCTTATAATAAATGGAGTATCCACTAAAAAGTATAAAGATAAAGATTGGGACGCATATAGAAATAACTGTGTAGGTTTTATATTTCAAAGTTATAATTTAATTTCTCATATTTCTATTTTAAATAATGTAGAAATGAGTTTAACACTAAGTGGTGTAAGTAAAAAAGAAAGAAAAAAAAGAGCACTTGATGTTTTAAAACAAGTAGGTTTAGAAAAACACGCTCATAAAAGACCAAATCAATTATCTGGAGGTCAAATGCAAAGAGTTGCTATTGCTAGAGCTTTAGTTAACAATCCAGATATAATTTTAGCAGATGAACCTACCGGAGCATTAGATTCAAAAACAAGCAAGGACATTATGGAGTTAATTAAAAAAGTAGCAAAAGATAAATTAGTAATAATGGTAACTCATAATGAAGAAATAGCAGAAAAATATTCAACAAGGATAGTAAAATTAAAAGATGGTGTCATATTAGATGATTCAAATCCATATAACAACGAAGCAATAGATGAAACATACAAAATGAAAAAAACTTCAATGAATTTCTTAACTGCTTTAAAACTATCACTTAATAACATCTTTACTAAGAAAGGAAGAACTCTTCTTACTGCCTTTGCTTCAAGTATTGGTATTATAGGAATATCCCTTATACTAGCACTTTCTAATGGATTTGATATTCAAATTGATAAATTCGAAAGTGAAACCTTATCATCATTTCCTATTTTGATAAGTAAGCAGGCTACTCAAATTGATATAGATGAACTAAACGAAACTATAAATAATAAAACAGAAATAGATGAAAAATTAATTTATTCTTATGATATAGAAGAAGAAGCTATTATTCATAATAATAAAATTACTAAAGAATATTTAGAATATATTGATAAAATAGACAAAACAAAAATATATGGTATTTCTTACACAAGATATACCGGAATAAATGCTTTAATAAAACATGATAATAAAACTTTTATAGTAGACACATCATCATTTGTAACCCTTCCTAAAGAAGTAAATACTAACGAAACATACTTAGAAAGAGGCTACGATGTACTAGAAGGCAAATTTCCATCAAATAAAAATGAAATAGTAATAGAATTAGATAGTAAAAATAGATTAGATAAAAGTATACTTAAAATATTTAATATTACAGATAAAGAAATAGAATTAAAAGAATTAATTGGTAAAGAAATAAAAATTATTTTAAATGATGATTATTATAAAAAAATAGATAATGTTTATACAATTAATACTGATTTAGATAAAATGTATAATAGTAAAAATGCTGTTACATTAAAAGTAGTCGGAGTAATAAAAGCCAAAAAAGATAATAAACTAAGTGAAACAGAACAAGCTTTAACTTCAATTACTACTGGTAGAATACTATATACTAATGAATTAATGGAATACATAATAGACAAAAATAGTACTTCTAACATTGTAAAGAGTCAAAAAAATCAAAATACAAGTGTTTTAACTAGACAATCTTTAACAGAAGAAGAAAAAAATCAAAACTTAGTATACTTAGGTGCTACAGATGTACCATATTTGATAAATATTTATCCTAATAATTTTGAAGATAAAGAAGAAGTACTTAAATACTTAGATAAATATAATGATAACAAAAAAGATGAAGACAAAGTAATATATACAGATATGGCTAAGACAGTAGTATCATTATCTAGTAGTATTATGGACGCAATAACATACGTTTTAATATCATTTTCTGCAATATCACTTATAGTATCTAGTATAATGATTGGTATTATAACTTATATAAGTGTACTTGAAAGAACTAAAGAAAT
>CAYWQZ010000128.1:0-2804 GCA_964460565.1 uncultured Mycoplasma sp. | reverse complement strand
ACTACAAATAAAAAAATAATTTTCTATAACAAAAAATATATTTTAAAACAAAAAATAAGTAAAAACATAAAATTTACTTATTAAATTTTTTTATCTATTATCACTAATTATTTTCCTTTTAAAAACTAATTATTATCTTTTTCTAACTCTTATCAAATCTTTTACTTTAACTTTCTTATTTCTAGTAAAATCAATATCTTTATTAATAAAAGTGTTCCCATCTATATCCCTAATATTAGATTTTAAATACTCTAAATCCTTTAGTATTAAATTACGATTATATATAGTTTTTTCTAAATATAACTTTAATTCATCTGCTAATTGTTTTTCTTCTTGTTTTGCTTTTATTCCAATATAAACAAAAGGCATTTGAATTACTATTTGAATTGCCCCGATTACTTTTAAAACAATCGAAGGACTAAAAACAAATTGTATAATAAATAATAATGATGATATTAACTCACCAATAACAAAGACATTTATACCTTTACCACCTTTTTTAGTTTCTAAACACTCTTCTTTAATTTGTTCTATTTTTTTATTTAAAAAATTAAATTCATCTTCTTTTAATTCAATTAAATCTTTATTCAACATAACCACTCCAATTAAATATAGTATAGCATATCTACACTTTTTAGTACACAAAAAAAACCGAATACTCGGTTTTAATTATCATATTATTGATTTGCTTGTCCTGCAACTACTTTAACTTTAAATTTGAAAGTTTCAGCAACATTACCTTTAGTTTGAGTTGTAGTGTTGTTAGTTGTATCAGTAGTTGTTGAAGAAGTAATACCTTCATCTAATGCAAAATTTGAATCAATCCAAGCAGTTAATTTATACTTAACTGTACCTGTTGCAGTAAATTGGCCTGAATCTAAAGCATAACTAGTTACACCAGTACCAGCACTTGCATTAGTTGAACTAGCATAAGTACCAGCAATTGATGAACGACTTGCTATTGTATTATTTGATCCTAAATCAACAGCATTATAAGTAGTACCATCAGTAGATTTACTTAATTTAATTTTAATGTCCTCTTTTTTTAAATGAGTTCCTTCTACAATTGTAGCAGCATCGATTGCTAAATCGTAGTTAACTGTCATTGTACCATTAATAGTAGCACT
Organism: uncultured Mycoplasma sp.; assembly: GCA_964460565.1. GTDB lineage: Bacteria > Bacillota_I > Bacilli_A > RF39 > UBA660 > HGM10836. The sequence continues at coordinate 1,677 of CAYWQZ010000128.1, read as the reverse complement.
AACATCAAAAGTTAATGTATTATCATCACTTTCTACAACAGCAGAATCAGCAGTTGGAAGTGCATTAGTTAAATTAATTGTACTTTCGTTAGCATAGTTCATTGTAACATAACCAGTTTTAATTACGTTAGTTTGAGAACCAGTAGCACTGAAACTAAACATAGCGTAAGCTACACCAATTACAGAACCAACAAGAACAAGTACTGCAACTAATGATAAAACTAATGTTTTTTTATTATTATTTTGTTCCATTTTTCTTTCTCCTTTCTAATATTACATTGTACCAGTAACATCAATTCTTACTTTATACTCTAATTTAGTATTTGCTGTCCAATTAGACGCATCAACACTATAAGGTATCCATAATCTTAATCTATAAGTTGTAGTAAGATCTCCTCCTGCTGTATGATTATGTTCACCACTAATTAATGTTCCTGTTGTTTGAGTATTAAGAATTGTATTAGCTGTTTTGTTTACTTTTTCAGTTTCAGTTGAACCACTAACTTCAGTTAAATAAACTTGTACATAACTTGGTGATAATTTAGTATATCCAGTATCTACTGACATTTCAGTAAGACTAACTGTATATGGTACTTTCATAGCACCAGTTGTAGTAGATTTTACTGAAAATTCAAAATAATCAGATGATGATTTAGCAGTTGTTTCATTTTGAACTGGTAAAGCATTATCAATTGTAATTACATTTGTGCTTTCAGTAAAACTCATACTTACTGTACCTGTTTGGATAGTATTTTCACCACCAGTTTTATCAAAACTATAAATAGCAAATGATAAACCAACTGTTAGAGTTAATAATATTGCAACTCCAAGTACTGCAAAAATAATTTTTGACTGTTTTCTTTCTTCCATTTTAAGACTCCTCCTTCTATCTTATAAATCAATTGTACAAGAGTTTCATTTCAAAGTCAAGATGATTTTTAATGATTTACACTAGAAACTATTAAAAAGTTTCAAATAAATATTTTAAATTAATCTATTCTTTAATTTACATTAAAAGGTTGTATAATATTTGGTGGGTGTAAATGATATGTCTAATATTTTTAATTAAAATAAAAAGGACATAACTTTGACCTAATCTTTGATATAATAAATTTGAAACAAAATATAAAGAAATGAGGTTTTAAGTTATGTCACAAGAATATTGTATACTAAATTTATTAAATATTGAAGATAAAAATATAAAATTAATTGAAAATTTTTATAAAGTTGAAGAATTTGAAGGAACAAAATATAAAGTAATCGAGGCCACTCTATCGTATGAACCAACATTTTGTCCTAAATGTGGGTGTATTTTTAATAAAAAAGATACATTTGAAAAAAATGGTTTTAAGTCATCTGATATATTAATGTTAGATGTATGCAATCATGGTTGCATATTAAGATTACATAAACAAAGATTTTTATGCCATTCTTGTAATAAAAAATTCTTTGCTAGAACAAAGATTGTTAATGATGGATGTTTTATTTCTAATCAAGTTAAATATGCCATTGCATTAGATCTTAAAAATAAAATATCAGAAAAAGATATAGCCAAAAGATATAGGGTTTCACCTAATACTGTTGAACGAATAATTGATTCTTATTATGATAGTCAAAAATTATATAAAAATTATTTGCCAGAAGTTTTATCATTTGATGAATTTAAATCTGTTAAAT
>CAYWQZ010000127.1:0-2808 GCA_964460565.1 uncultured Mycoplasma sp. | reverse complement strand
AAATTATACATATACCCCTATGTTTAATACCCTACTCTATTTAAAAAAATATGACTGCATAATTAGGTTAGTCATATTTTATTATTCATTATTACCAATTTAATTAATATCACTATCAGTAATACTAAATTTAATATTATTATCTACCATACCTGAATAAAAATATATTTCATATAACTTCTTATCAGATACATTATAATTTAAAGTAATTGTTCTTTTTTCATTTTTTTTAATTACAGTAGAATTTCCAGTATATGTATTAGGTATCTGTACTTTATTTATATCATATAATTTAAAATTTTCATCTTGTACAATAGTAATAGTATCTTTTCTATTATTTTCTATTTCAAAATTTAATTCTAACTCTTGATTTTCATTCCAAATAGCAGTTTTTAATTCAATCTTTAAGTCATCCATTTCTGCTACTTCATTCATTAAATATTCTGATTTTGGTATTACATTAGAAGTACATCCTGTAATAAACATAACTATAAAACATATAATAATTAATAATATCTTTTTCATATACCTCTCCTACTCTAATTTACTTAAATAACTTATTCCAATCATTGGAGCGTCTATTTCAAAATTATCTGCAATAGTTGCACCTATATCTGCAAAAGAATTCATTATTGGTAAGTTTTTTTGATTTCTAAATACTCTACTATAAATAATAACTGGTACATTTTCTCTTGTATGATCTGTTCCCGTAAAAGTTGGATCGTTACCATGATCTGCAGTTAAAATAAGTAAATCATCATTATTTAATTTATTTAACAAAATAGGTAATTCTACATCTAATTCTTCTATTGCATTTGCATAACCTTGGACATCTCTTCTATGACCATATAAAGTATCAAAATCATTTAAATTAGCAAAGCATAATCCAGTAAATTTTTTATCCATAATATCTAATAATTTATCAATACCTTCTTTATTAGAACCAGATGTTACTTTTTTAGTAATACCCTCGCCATCAAAAATATCATTTATTTTTCCTACTGAAATAACACTTAAATTTTTCTCAGCCATTTTGCATAATATTGACTTAGCAGGTGGTTTTAAAGCAAAATCTTTCCTATTAGTAGTTCTTTTAAATTTACCACTTTTATTACCTGTAAAAGGTCTTGCTATTATTCTTCCAACTTTCCATTCATCTTTCATAGTTATTTCTCTAATAATTTCACAATACTTATATAGCATTTCTACTGGAATAATATCTTCGTGTGCTGCAACTTGAAGTACTGAATCAGATGAAGTATAAACAATTAATGAACCATATTCAATTTGTTTTTCTCCTAATTCTTGAATAATTTCTGTTCCACTTGCAGCTTTATTACCAATAACACGTCTACCAGTTCTTCTTTCAATTTCATCAATTAATTCTCTAGGGAAACCATTTTCGCTAAAAGTTTTAAATGGAACTTCGTTTCTAATTCCTACTATTTCATAATGTCCTGTTAAAGAATCCTTACCCTTATTAGTAGGTCTTGCAATTGTATAATATGCAAGTGCATCATTATTTTCACGCATAGTTAATGTATCAAGAAAACCTAGTTTTTTTAAATTGGGTATAAACAAATTATGCCTTTCTGCGATATGCCCTAAAGTATTTGAATTACTATCTCCATAAATACTAGCATCATTTGCTTCGCCAACTCCCAAAGAATCCATAACAATTAAAAATATTCTTTTAAATTTCATAATTTCCTCCTATTTCTTACTTCTTGGATGATATTTTATATAATCATCATGTACTTTTTGACGACTTATATGAGTATATATAGTCGTTGTAGTTAAATTTTCATGCCCTAATAAAATTTGAATACTTCTAAGATCTGCACCACCTTCAAGTAAATGAGTAGCAAAAGAATGTCTTAAAGTATGAGGTGTTATATATTTATCAATTTTCTTTTCTTCTAAGATATTTTTTAATATATATTCAAAACCTTGTCTAGTAAGTTTCTTCCCATGATTATTCAAAAATAAATAATCATTTCTATTTTTCTTTAATAATCTATGCCTTATTTTTAAATATTTCTTTAAATAAAATATAACATAATCATTAAGTGGCACTATTCTTTCTTTAGCACCTTTACCAAAACACCTAACTATACAATTTTCAAAATCAATATCTCTAGTAGTTAAATTAACCATTTCACTAACACGAAGCCCTGAACTATACATAAGTTCTAACATTGCTTTATTACGATAATCAAACTCATTATTAAGTTCAATATTTAATAGATTATCTATTTCATCTACTGTCAAAGTATTAGGAATACGTTTTTTTAACTTAGGTCTATCAATAAATTCACATGGATTACTATTTACTATTTTATTTACTATTAAATAATTATAAAAACTATTAATTGTAGTTATATTCCTAGATATACTAGAACTATCCAAATTATTTATTTTTTTTAAATACTCTAAAATATTTTTGGTTTCTACATTAATAATATCTATATTTTTATTAGCTAAAAACTTATCAAATTTTATTAAATCATATTTATAATTATTAATAGTTTCATTACTTAATTTTCTTTCAAATTTTAAATAATCTAAATAATCTATGATATATTCATTTAATTTTTCATTATTCATAACCTTTCCTCAAGTATATTATAGCATTAATTAAATAAAAAGTAAAAACAACTTTACATGTTTTTACTTTCAAACAAATTTAAGAAGTTTTAACTATTTAATTATTTTAAACTATATTTATTTTTATTAATATATAATCCGATACTTACTAAAGAAATAATAAATGTTATTATATAAATAAATATATTATCACTAGTATTA
>CAYWQZ010000126.1:0-2817 GCA_964460565.1 uncultured Mycoplasma sp. | reverse complement strand
ACTCCAAGTTAATTACTAAGTAAGATGAAATATCTTACTTTTTAAGTGTAATAATTTATGTATAAATAACAAAAAAATATTCTCTTTTTTTATTATTTATGCTATTATTATACTAGGGTGATATAGTGGATAAGTTCTTACCAAAGATGTACGTTAAAGATGTTAAAAGTATTAATTATGATAAGTTAAAGAAGTTAGGTATTAAGTTATTATTATTTGATTTTGATAATACTTTAGTATCTAAAAATACTAATTTAGATTTGGAAGATTTTTTTATGAAGTTATCTCAAGATTTTGAAATTATTATTATTTCTAATACTTTACATAAATATAAATTACATAATTATTCTACTAAGTATAATTTAAAATATATTTATGCTTCTGCTAAACCATTTAAATTGGGTTTTAATAAGATAAAGAAAATTACTAGTATTCCTAGTGATAAAACTTGTATGATTGGAGATCAATTACTAACGGATATCTGGGGAGGCAATAGGAATAATTATTTTACTATTTTAGTAGATCCATTTGAAAATAAGGAGTTAATATTTACTAAAATAAATCGCTTAATAGAAAATAAAATATTTAAAAAACTTAAAACTAAAAGGGGAGAATACTATGAATAAGAAATGTGTTGGGTGTGGAAGTATCCTTCAAAATAATAATATTTTACTTGAGGGCTATACTAATGATTTAAGAAATGATTATTGTAGAAGATGTTTTAAAATGATTAATTATGGAGAATATGAGTTTGTAACTAAATCTAATGAAGAATATATTGAAATATTAAAAAATATAGGTAAAACAAGAAGTCTTGTTCTTTTTGTTGTAGATGTATTAAATATTCCTAAGTTAGTTGAAGAAATTAAAGAGTATTTAGTTAATAATAAAATAATTTTAGTATTAAATAAAAGAGATGTTTTACCTTTATCGATTAAGGAAGAAAAAATAGTTAATTATTTTAAAGAACAAGATTTGCCATTTTTAGATATAGTATTAATTAGTTCTAATAAGAATTATAATTTAGATAAGTTAATGAAAATGATAGATAAGTATAGAACTACTAAAAATGTATATGTAATAGGTTTTACTAATGCAGGAAAGAGTACTTTAATAAATAAAATAATTAATAATTATTCTATAGAAGAAGGAAAAATAACAATGTCTCCGATGCCTTCGACGACATTAAGTGAAATAAAAATACCTATAAAAGATTATTTTTTAATAGATACTCCAGGTTTAGTTTTAGATGGTAATTTATTAAATTTTGTAAATACTAAATTAATTAAAAAAATATCTCCTAAAAAGGAAATTAAACCAAAAACATATCAATTAAAAGAAGGAGAATCATTATTAATAGATGATATAGTTAGAATAGAGTATGTTGAAGGAGAAAAGAATAGTTTTACTGTATTTATGTCTAATGATTTAGATATTAAAAGAATAAATAGTAAAAGAAATAATAGATTAAAAGATTTAGCGGTAAGACAAGTAGATGTAAGATTTAATCATGATTTAGTAATTAATGGTTTAGGTTTTATTAAAATAGTTTTTGATGCTACAGTTAATGTGTATTTAGATAAAGATATTGAAGTTTTTACAAGGAAATCATTAATATAAAAGAATAAAGAGGTAATTATGTTAGAAGGAAGAATATTAAGTATTGATAGTAAGAAAATTACTTTTCAAGTAAATGAAGAAGAAAAAATAAAAAATAATTTATTAAATAAGTATGTAGTATTTAATGATAATAATAGTAAAAAATTTATTGGAGAAATATATTCTATAAATGGTAATATAGTAGAAAGTAGTTTATTAGGTTATATAGAAAATAATAAGTTTATTTTTGGAGATATACTAAAACCTAGTTTTAATTCTAATATATCTTTAATTGGTAAAGAAGAATTAGATATAATGTTTACTTTAGAAAGTAATTCTTTAAAAATAGGAACTAGTTATGTATATGATGATTATGAAATTGGACTTGATATAAATAAATTTTTTAGTAATCATTTTGCTATATTAGGTAATACAGGATCTGGTAAGTCTTATGCAGTAGCAAGTATTTTAGAAAAAATATTTAGTAATGGAGATAAATCTCCTTTTAAAAGTAATTTTTTTATTTTTGATGCTTATGGTGAATATAGAAATTGTTTTACAGATATAAAAAATAAATTTAGTGATTTAAATTATAGATTAATTACTACAGATTTAACAAGTAATGAAGAAAAACTATCTATACCATTTTATTTATTAGATACTGATGATATAGCATTATTACTTAATGTAGAAGAACAAAGACAATTATTTATTATTGATAAAGCACTTACTTTAGTATCAGTTTTTTCATCAGATGAAAAAGTAACTTTAGAATATAAAAATGATATAATAGCAAGATGTTTACTTGATATAGTCCATAATAATACTAATTATAAAATAAGAACACAAGTAGTATCAGTTTTATCTAAATTTAATACTAAAGATATAAGATTAGATACAGTTCTTACTAGAGGGGGTTGGAATGTTACAATAAAACAAGCTTTATATGTAGACGATCAAGGGAAAATACAAAATATAGATTTAATATGTGAATATTTAGAAAAATTTGTAAAGATAAACTTAGAGTATAAAAAAACAAATAATTATTATACTATTTTAGATTTTTATAGTGCTTTAGAGTTTGCTCTTCTTTCAGAAGGAATATTTAATAGTAGTAGAGTATTTGATTATGCAAATATATTAAAAGTAAGATTAAATGATTTAATAAAATCTGAAATAAAAGAGTATTTTAATTATTCTTTATTTGTTGATAAAAAT
>CAYWQZ010000125.1:0-2818 GCA_964460565.1 uncultured Mycoplasma sp. | reverse complement strand
TATTTTACCCATATTTTTACCTTCTTTCTAACTTAATTTAATTATATAGAAAAAAAGAACTTTTTACAAGCCCCTTTTCTAATCATTTACTAATTTACCTGCTTTATTAAATATTAATCTTATTATTTGATCTGTTCTTTTCTCAAGTCTTAATGATATTTTATATATACTTTTTGATAAATTATTAGTATAATCTTTATTTTCTTCAATTACATAATCAGTAATATCTATTTTTTTACCATTTTTTATATCATTTTCAAATTCTTCTATTTGTTTTTCAGTTAAAGTTTTTACTCTTTCTTCCTTAGTTTCATAATAACCAAAATGTTCTGCAAAAAGAAGTACTAAAAAAAATACTAAAAAACTAAATAATACAAATTTAATTATTTTATCTTTCATTGTTTCTCCTTTATTAAATAAGTTATTGCATTAGAAAGTGCAACTGATGTATTATATATTTCCTCTAAATTATTATAAGGACCTCCTACTTCAATTAAAAATGTAGTAGAATTTATATCCTGATTATAAACATATAAAGGTTGATAATAAGTATTTCTAAGTATTCCATTATAATTATTATTTAAATATTCTTCCATTATTTTTACATTTTTTTCATTTTCCTTATAATTATTATTTTTTTTAGTTACTATAAACATTACTTTAGCATAACTTTTATCATCTATTTTAACACTAGATAATTTTTTATTTATAGAATCCCTATGAATATCAAAAAAATATGTTATTGTAGGATACTTTTTTCTTGTTTCTTCTAAATATTCTCTACTTATTCTATAACTATAACTATAATCTAATTTTCTTTTAACCAATTCATTTTTTATACTTTTTTCTTCGACTAAAGAATAAATATTATTATTTTTTAATTCTTCCTTTATCATATTACTAACTGTTAAAACAGTTGGTTTTATATTATAAAATGTTTCTTCATATTCTTCTACTTGATGAGTATTATAAAGATATACTTTAGGAAGATAAACTTTTTGTTCTTTATTTTCTTTTTTTATACTAGTAGAAGTTTTAAAAGATAATAAACTAGATACATTATTTATATCTTTATTATTTAAAATATTTATCATATCATTTATTGTATTATTTTGTTTTTCAGTTATATTAGTTATTTTAGTTATATTATTTATATTAAGATTATTATTAATATAATAAATAGAATAAGACAAAATACCCATTAAAAAAATAAATTTTATTACTTTCATATAACCACCATTATAAGTATAAAATTTATTATATAGTTATTTTGTCTTATTTTAGATTATGAAGTAAATTATTTATGCCTTCTCCTAAAAGTTTACTTAATTTATCTAATAAAAAATCTATTTCTTTTAATGTTACTATAAAATTATATCCAATTGGAGTTAATACATCAAATATTAAAGCTTTCTTTTCATAATCAGATAAATTACCAAAAGCTCCAAGAAAATAGTTTTTTTCTTCATTTGATAAAGTTAAATTATCATATTTTAAATAATTTTTCATATAAGAAGGTATTAAATTATCACTTTTAGTTTTATTTTTTAAATTATAACTAAAATGTTTCTGCATATAATTTATTGTATCACTTACTATAGTTACAGCATCTACTACCATAGGAACACCAATTGCTATTACAGGAATATTTAATGTTTCTTTAGATATTTCTTTTCTTTTATTACCTATTCCACTTCCTGGATTAATACCAGCATTTGTTATTTGAATAGTTTTAGTTACTCGGTCAATAGAATCACTAGCTAAAGAATCAATAACAATTATAAAGTTTGGTTTTACTTTATTTATTAATGATTCTAAAATATCACTAGTTTCAATACCAGTAGTACCCATTACACCTGGTGTAAAACTAGATACTATTCTATAACCTTCTTCCAAAGTCCCTGTTAAATCATATATATGTTTAGTTACAATAATATTTTCTACTGTTTTAGAACCTAAAGCATCAGGAGTAGATTTTTCATTACCAAGTCCAATTATAGTACATGAAGAATTTTTTGTTATATTTTCTTTTTCTAATATTTTTTGTAATTCTTTAATAAATATTTCTTTAACATTTTTATAATTAGTATGATCTGTTATATCATCAAAATATATAGTAGTATAAAAACCTTCTTTTTTATTTATTAATTTACTAGTATCAGAATCTATTTTTATATTAGAAACTTTTATTCTATTTTCTTCATATATTTCTTCAGTTACATTTACTTTTTCATCTTTAGAAACTATATCTGCAACTAAATCTGTTCTAATCTCAAAATCTTTTAAATCGACATTACGCATGAATATCACCCTTATTTAGTGTAGTTTTTTATAGTTTTTTTATACAAATTAAAAAAAATATCAGAAATATGCTAATTTTATTTGATTTTTTTTAGTTTTTTTGGTAAAATTACAATTGATATAAAAAAGTGAGGTGAAATTCATGCCAAATATTAAAAGTGCTAAAAAAAGAGTAAAAACTGATGCTTTAAAAAGAGAACAAAACAGAAGTGAAAAAGCTAGTATGAGAACTGCTATTAAAAAAGCAAAAGTTGAAATTAAAAACGGTAATAAAGAAGCTGTAGATAATAATGTAAAAACTGCGCTAAAGAAAATAGATAAAGCTATAGCAAGTGGTTTAATTCATAAAAATAAAGCTGCACGTGATAAATCTAAATTAATGAAAGCTGCAAATAAAGTAAAATAATTACTTTATTTTTTTTATTAAAAATATAATAATATAATAAAATTCCAAAATTTACCATGTGAATAATTAGTGAAAATGATAGTAATTTTTAATATTAATAATTAGTGAAAA
>CAYWQZ010000124.1:0-2876 GCA_964460565.1 uncultured Mycoplasma sp. | reverse complement strand
GTTAAAGTATAAACACCCTCTTTTTTTACATCTACACTACCCTTTACTATAACTTTATTAGTTAAATCATTACCACAACTATCATAAGCCTTATATTTATCAGTAAACTTATCATTTACATAAACTACAACTCTATTATCTACTTCAATTACAGGATTACTACTAGTAGAATAAATAATATTTCTAGTAACATACCCCTTATTATTAGAACTATCATAAATACTATACTTAATATAATTATTCTCTACTTCTATTTTAACATCCTCTAAAGACAAACTATCATAATTATCACTAACTATAAAACCTTCCTCTTCATAACTATAATTAGGACAAACAACTGCTACTTTAGAACCCTTTAAAGTTATAACTGGTGGCGTACTATCCACTACCTTTATAGTTCTAACAGCACTAACATCTTTCCCCTTTATAGAATAATAAATATTATAATTACCAATATGTTTATTATCTATATTATTAGTTACCAAAACATCATACCTTTTATTTCCCTTATTACCCTTAATATAAAACCCATCTTCCTTATACTCAGTATTTACTTCCAAAAATAACTCTTCATTACCCCTTAATACTATTTCCTCACTATCTTTTAAACTTAAAATAAATATAATACCTACTAATAATAAACAAATACTAGATATAATAATAGATACTTTATAAAAACTCTTTATCTTTCCCATAATACTACCTCAATTAAATAATAACATATTTTTTAAAATTAATCTTTATTTTGATAAGATAATTCTATTATTTTATATAACTTTCTATGTTTATCATTAATACTATTTAATGTCTTATTAAGTTCATTATAAGTTTTATCCTTATCATTACATACTTTATTAAAATATTCATAATAATAATAATTTAACTTTTCTATTTTATTTTCCCTATATAAATAATCAAACTCCTCTTTTAACTTATTTAATATCAACAAATCCTTACTAGATATATTAATATTCCTATTTAATTTACCTAACTTTTGATAATTAATCTTTATATTATTAATATGCCCTACTACATTTAATATTTCTTCTTCCTCATCAAGTAACATTCTGGATACTTCCTTTACCCTATCATTTGTAAAGTTTACACCTATACTTATATTTCCATCTGAAAATAAACATACATAATTATAATTCTTTGTTTCATCAAAAAATAAACACTTATTCTTAATACTTTCTAAAAACAAACTATCTATTTCTATATCATTATATATTATATCTTTTATAAAAGAAGTAGACACCTTAAAAAGAGGTATTTTCTTTATATATTTAATATTATCTTCATCTTCCCAATTAAAAAATTCTATTAAGTTTTCATTAAAATTTAATAAAATATCATAAATATATATCATAATTTATCACCCTATTAAGTAGTATGTACTAAAAAGATTTTATTTATTTATTTTTTAATTTGTATTATAATTATAAAGAGGTGACTAATTATGTTAATAAAATATATTATATTAGGTATTATTCAAGGTCTTACTGAAACATTACCAGTTTCTTCAAGTGGACATTTACTTATTTTTAGAACTTTATTAAATTTAAATATTGATTTTGATACAATAGCAATACTTACTAACTTTGGTAGTTTAATTGCTATTATTGTACTTTTCTTTAATGATATTAAAAAATTAATAACTAGTTTCTTTAAATATTTAAAAAACAAAGATAAAAAATATAAAAATGATTATAATTACTGTTTACTAATAGTATTAGGTTGTATTCCAGCAGGAATCATGGGACTTATATTTAGTTATTTTGATATATTAGATAAAATAAGTAATAATGTTAAAATAGTAGGTTTATCTTTAATTATAACTTCAATATTATTATTTATAGTTAGAAATTTCAAAGGTAATAAAGATGATGATAATATTACTTATAAAGATGCATTAATAATAGGATCATTCCAAATCCTTGGACTTTTACCTGGTATATCAAGAAGTGGTTCCACTATAGTCGGAGGTATGAATAGAAAATTAAAAAGAGATACAGCATTCAAATATAGTTTTATGCTTTATATCCCTCTTAGTATATGTGCCATGATATTAGAAATTAAAGACTTAGTAATAGAAAGTAGTTTACTAATAAATTATATAATTGCTATTATAATCTCATTTATTGTTACTTTACTAGTTACTAAATGGTTTAGAAAAATAGTTAATAATGGTAAACTCATATACTTCTCTATTTATTGCTTAATAGTTGGTATTTTAGTAGTACTATTCCTATAGAATAGTGCTTTTTTTTTACATTTTATGAAGTTTTTACCACATATGGATTATTTATTGTCCCGGTTCCTGATAAAATTATTGTGTCTTGTTTTAAAGAGATAGAAGGTCGAACACCAAGCGAGTCGCTTACCCAACGACCGTAGAGAGTCCCATCCGAGCCAATGTGAGCCACATAAGAACCAGTGTAATGCCAATAGTAAGAGGATAACAACCAATACCAACTATTTGTATATAAATAATAATTACTATTTACTATATATTGTCCTCCTGCTAATTCTAATTCATCTAGTGTTAATAGTCCTACAGGATATGTTAATTTATTATTTCCGTATCCGCTAGTTCCTCCACTATCTACTTTTAAACTAAATCTATCATTTATATTAGTACACTCTAGGCTAGGTGTTCCTTTTGATGTATTTTCAAAACTTTTAAACACTGAATAACTTATTGCATTAGTATCTTTACTTGCAAGCGCTCCACCATTTTCTGTGTAAGAGTATTCCCATCTACTTGCTATATATGTTTCACTACTTGCACTCATTCTATCATTACAAAATATTGTATTTTCTAAAGAATTAGCATAATCTATTAAATTATTTTCATACCATTCATCTATATATGT
>CAYWQZ010000123.1:0-2884 GCA_964460565.1 uncultured Mycoplasma sp. | reverse complement strand
TACATAAAATATATATTTTTTGCAAGTTTATGTGTCAAGTTTACGTTAAGTGTTAAAATAACATAAAGAAAAAAATTAATTTATCAAACATATCAAATTATAAAAATTAAAATACTCTATAATTTTTCACTAGAAACTGCATTTAAATCTAAGTTAGCAAAAGAATTATTCATATATAAAAAGTAACCAGCAGTAGCAATCATTGTTGCATTATCAGTACAATATTTCATAGATGGATATGAAAAATTAAAATTATTTTCTTTAGCTAATTTAGTAAATTCTTCCCTTATACCAGAGTTTGCTGCAACTCCTCCAGCAAGAATTAAATTATTAACATTATATTTCTTTAAAGCAGAAATAGTCTTATTAGTTAAAGATTTTACTACTTTATCTTGAAATGAAGCACATAGATCTTCTTTTCTTATAGCATTTCCTCTTTGAGTTTCATTATGTACTAAATTAATAACAGCACTTTTTAACCCACTAAAACTAAAATTAAAACTATCATCATTTAAAGGAATTGGCAAATCATAAGTTAGTTTACCTTCTTTAGCAAGTCTATCAACTTTAGGTCCTCCTGGGTAACCAATATCCATAACTCTAGCAACTTTATCATAACATTCCCCTACTGCATCATCTAAAGTACCACCTATTTCTTTAAATGATAAATGTTTATCCATATAAATTAAATTAGTATGTCCCCCACTTATAACTAAACTAATTAATGGGAATTCCATCTTCTTTTCTATATTATTTGCATAAATATGTCCCATAATATGATGTACTTTAATTAATGGTTTATTATTTACATAAGCAAGTGTTTTCGCAGCTTCTAGTCCTACTAGTAATGAGCCAATAAGACCAGGTCCATAAGTTACCGCAATAGCATCTATTTCATTCATTGATAAACCACTTTCTTTTAAGCACTTATCTATAACAAAAGTAATATCTTTTACATGATTTCTACTTGCTATTTCAGGTACTACCCCCCCATATAAAGTATGAATATCTATTTGACTTAAAATAACTGTATTTACTTCTTCACACCCATTTTTTACAATAGAACAACTAGTTTCATCACAACTAGATTCTATTCCTAAAATATATACATCTTTCATAATTTTACCTCCATTAATAAAGCATCTATTCCTTTATAATAGCCCTTTCTTATAGTAATAGTTTTAAAACCATACTTTTCATATAATTTAATTGCATATATATTATTAATACTTACTTCTAAAGTTATATTATATAATTTTTCTTTTTTACATAAATTAATCAAATATTCCATCATAAAAGAACCTATCTTTTTATTACGATATTCATTAACTACATAAATATAATCTATTTCTACTCTATCATATAAATTTTCATATACTAAATAACCTACTATTTTATTATCTATATAATAAGCAATATACTTAGTAAAAACATTATTATACTTAATATTAAAATCTAATAATTTATCAATACTTACTTCTTTAATCATTTATTTAAGTTTTCCTCTGCTTCAGTTTTCTTTAAATAAGTAGGAACAAAACTATGTACTTCTACATAATTCTTTTTTAAATATTTAAATAAATTATTTATATTTGGTTCATATAAAGTACTATTAAAATCAAAACTATCATTTGATACAAAAGTATAACTTTTATCTAATTTATTTACTTTTTCTAATAAATCTTCTAATGATATATAACATTCTTCCATTACTATATTATAATCTTTATCATAAATTGCACTAAATACATGATTATGTCTTGCATCTATAATAGGTATTATATAATTATCTTCTATAGAAGTTGCCATAGTATATAAACTACTTACACCACATATTTTTTTATTTAATGAATAAGCATAAGTTTTAGATATAGTAACTCCTACTCTAAGTCCTGTAAAAGAACCTGGTCCATTTACACATACTATTTCATCTATATCATTAGGTTTTATTTCTAAACTATCAAGTACTTCTTTAATATAAGGTAAAGCCATTTTTGATAAAGTTTTAGATAAATATTCATGTTTAGTAATTAAAGATATATTATCTTTTAAAACACTAATAGTAAGATAATTAGATGAAGTATCTAAAAAAAGACTTGTCATAAAACAGCCTCACACAAATCTTCATATTTTTTTCCTACTGGTCTAATTATAAATACTCTTGTATCTTCATCTATAATTTTTATATTTATATTTAATCTTTCTTTAGGTAATTCATTTTCAATTAAGTCTGCCCATTCAATAATAGAAACACCTTTTTTTACAAAATACTCATTAAAATCTATATCAACATGTCCCTCATCATAGCGATAAACATCCATATGAAATAGTGGTATTTCTCCAGTATAATATTCTTTTACTATTGTAAATGTTGGAGAAGTAATAGTATCTCCTACACCTAAAGCATTAGCAAAACCTTTAGCAAAAACAGTTTTACCACTACCTAAATCACCTTTTAAACATATAACCATATTAGGAAACTTCTCTGATTCAAAATTTTCAGCAAGTTCAATTGTTTCAGCCTCACTATGAGTTGTTAATTTATATTCCATTTCATATCACCATAAACATTTTAGCATAAAAAAAAGTAATAGTTCAACTACTTTCTTACTTTTTTACATATTTTTTAAACTTAGTTTTCTTTTTTCCTTGTATTTACAAGTTTTTTATTAGATAAATTATCTTCTAACTTGTCATTTTTTATAAAATATAAAACTTTATCTAATATATCATCACATTGATTTTTAAATAATACTAAACCTAGTTCTTCTAAATTAGATAGTAACTCTTCTTCCATTTCTAAAGAATAAAAACTATTATACATTCTTTGTAATAAAAATGATACTGAATATATAGTTGAAACAGCATAACTATCATATCTATC
>CAYWQZ010000122.1:0-2886 GCA_964460565.1 uncultured Mycoplasma sp. | reverse complement strand
AGGAAGTGTAGCTAGTGGTGTAGATAAGGTATGTGTAACTACTTCAAATAATAGTAATACTTGTGATTGGTATGATATTTCTGGTGAAAATTATATTAATAATAATTATACTGTACCAATAAATGATGAAAATACGACTGAAATTATATTATATGCATTTGTAAAAGATAAAGCAGGTAATATATCTGATTCTAGCTCAGTAACTTATAAAATATATGAATATTGTACTGAAACGGTATTAAAAACTAGTACAAGTTGGAGTGCTTGCTCAGTTAGTTGTGGAAAAGGAACACATTCTAAAACGGAATATTATGTGGATAAATACTATCCTGATGTTTCATGTGGAGATAGTAAAGTAGTGGAAGATTGTAATGGAAATACTTGTTATTCGTGTTATGGGGGTAATCTTACAACATCTGTTTTTTCAAAGAGCGGATATCAGTCATATTTATACGGATCAGAATCATTCCAAATTATGGAATACACAACATCTTGCCCTGTTAGCAATTGGAAAGGATGCTATATTATTAAGAGTTCTGTTAATTTAAAAAGCAGTAAGAGAAATGTATATTTTGATGGTGTTTACGGTTATTCTGGAACATATTATGGTTACATATATCCAACATGTGTAAATATTAGTGGAGGCACTTGTGCATGTAATCCAGGTAGTGCAGCAGTTTCTAGTTCATATTCTAGTGCTGTTAAAGGAACTTGTTATTCTAGTTGGAGTGCTTGGAGTAGTTTCGCATTTGGTTATACTTCAAGACAAAGTTCTACTACTCTTAAACAATGGAGTTGTGTACAAGTAGGTTCTAATACAGCAGAATATAAATGTCGTTATAGAACTAGGACTTCATATAGTTGTTAAGAAATTTATTTATAGTTAAAATAACTTTACAAAAAATAAAAAATGCTATATAATCTAGTTAATGACATTGATGAGGAATAAATTATAATGATATTACAGAGAGTTAGTGGTTGGTGTAAACTAATATAAAGTTATAATTTTTGACACCTCGGAGTTGTTTATGAGAATAAACCGGTTAATACCGTTATCAAATAAGTGATTATAGTAATATAATAAATTGGGTGGTACCGCGGATTTAACAGTTATTCGTCCCTTTGGGATATAACTGTTTTTTATTGGAGGAAGAATATGAAAAAAAATATGAATACAAATTTTAATATTAAAAATGTAAATGAAACTGTTGAACTTTTTGGTTGGGTAAGTAAGAAGAGAAATCTTGGTGGACTTATATTTATTGATTTAAGAGATAGAAGTGGTATTATTCAACTTGTTATTAAACCAGAAAATAAGTTTTATGATTTGGCATCTAGTTTAAAAAGTGAATATGTTATTAAAGCATGTGGAATAATAAGAGAAAGAGAAAGTAAAAATAGTAATATATTAACCGGAGATATTGAAGTAGATGTAACAACTTTAGAGTTAATTAATACTTCAGAAGATTTACCATTTGAAATAAGTGATAATACTACGGCAAGTGAAGAAACAAGATTAAAATATCGTTATTTAGATATAAGAAGAGAGTCTTTAAAGAATAATTTAGTTTTAAGACATAAAATAATGTTATCTATTCGTAAGTTCTTTTCTAATAATGGTTTTATTGAAGTTGAAACACCTATTTTAGGAAAATCTACTCCAGAAGGTGCTAGAGATTATTTATTACCTTCTAGGTTAAATAATGGAAATTTTTATGCTTTACCTCAATCTCCACAATTATATAAACAATTATTAATGGTTGGTGGTATTGAAAGGTATTTTCAAATAGCAAAATGTTTTAGAGATGAAGATTTAAGAGCAGATCGTCAACCTGAATTTACTCAAGTAGATGTAGAAATGAGTTTTGTGACAGAAGATGATGTAATGAATATAGGAGAAAATTTTATTAAAACATTATTTAAAGAAACAATAAATTATGATGTAGAACTTCCATTAATGCGTATGAAATATAATGATGCAATTAGAGATTATGGCGTAGATAAACCTGATTTAAGGTTTGATATGAAGATTAAAGATATTACAGATGTATTTAAAAATACTAGTATTGAATTTATTAAAAATATAATAGATGATAATGGAGTAGTGAATTGTTTAGTAGTTAAAAATAATGCTGATAAGTATTCTAGAAAGGAAATAGATAAGTTAACTGATTATGTTAAAAAATATAAAGCAAGTACTTTAATATATTTAAAGAAAGAGGATACTATTACAGGAAGTATTGTTAAAAATATGACTGAGGAGGAACTTTCTTTATTAGAAGAGATTTTATGTTTAGAAAAAAATGATTTAGTTTTAGTAGTACCTGGTAAATATAATATAGTAAAGACTTCACTTGGAGCTTTAAGATGTAAATTGGGTCGTGAGTTAGGTTTAATAGATAAAAATGATTATAAATTATTATGGGTAACTGATTTTCCATCTTTTGAATGGAGTGAAGAAGAAAATCGTTTTATGGCTTGTCATCATCCGTTTACTTCTCCAAAAGATGAAGATGTAGATAAGCTTTTAACAGATAAAGCAAATTGTTATTCTAAGGCTTATGATATGGTTATTAATGGTTATGAAGCAGGTGGAGGTTCTATTAGAATACATGACGCTAAAGTACAAGAAAAAATGTTTGAGGCTTTAGGACTTACTATGGAAACAGCTCATGATAAATTTGGTTATTTTATGGATGCATTTAAATATGGTGCTCCTCCTCATGGTGGATTTGCTTTTGGTTTAGATAGGTTAACTATGTTACTTTCTAAAACTGATAATATAAAAGATGTAATTGCGTTTCCAAAAACTACTTCTGCTTCATGTTTAATGAGTGATTGTCCTAATACAGTAGATAAGTTGCAACTTGATATACTTGGTATTAA
>CAYWQZ010000121.1:0-2922 GCA_964460565.1 uncultured Mycoplasma sp. | reverse complement strand
ACAAGTTCAACAACTAATTCAATTACCATAAATGTAACGGGAACAAATGGAGATGGAGCAGTTACAACATATTACTATTCAAAAGATAATGGAAGTAATTATGTATCAAGTACAAGCTCATCTTATACTTTTATAGGTTTAACAAGTGGTACTACATTTTATGTTAAAGTGTATGTAAAAGATGCAAATGGAAGAAATAGTAGTGTAGTAAGTGGAAGTGTTAAAACAAAAGAAGATAATATGACTATAATGAAAGTAAGTAATGGTTCAGTGTTAAATCAATATTCATCTAAATTCTTAACTGATTGCACTGCAAGTGTTAGTCGAGACAATGGGGTAACGTGGAATAAATTAATTCTTGATACAACTGATGGTGCAACGTTGACTATTCCTAAATCTTCAATGATCAAAATTGAATATATCGGAACCAATTCTAGTGGTTCTGGATGTGCAATAAACATATGTACTTCAAGTGATTGTGCAAACAATAATTGGTGGGGATATTGTACAACAAATTCTACTTATGATTTTAAAGGCGAAAGTAACATTTATCAATTTAATAATAATGAGACTCATTATGCTCTTGTTTACTGTGGATGCTTAGTTGGTGACACATATGTATATGTCGAAGATAAAAATAAGAAGAAACGTAAGAAGAAAATTAAAGACTTAAAAGTTGGAGATAAAGTATATGTTCTTGATGAACAGGGTAAGATGTGTTTAAATACAATATCTAAAATTCATAAAAATAAAATTGTAACAACTTATAAGGTAACTTTGGAAAATGATGAAATAATAGAATGTAGTCAAAAACACTACTTTATTGAAAATACTTTAGGCGCCATGGCTGTTGAAGAGTTAAAAATTGGTTATGAATTATATGCAATGGATGGTAAAACTTACAAAATTAAAGATATTCAAGTAGTTAATTATCCAGAGGGTGTTGAAGTATACAATTTATCATTTAATGACGATAAGCTTAAAGTATTTGCAATATGTGGAACAATGATTTTAACATTTGGTGTTGTTCTTGGAATAGAAGAAACACAAAAAGCTGAAGTTCTTGATAAAGATAACAGCGAAAT
The DNA here is from genome assembly GCA_964460565.1 of uncultured Mycoplasma sp. Taxonomy (GTDB): domain Bacteria; phylum Bacillota_I; class Bacilli_A; order RF39; family UBA660; genus HGM10836. The sequence continues at coordinate 1,837 of CAYWQZ010000121.1, read as the reverse complement.
AAAAACGCCAGATAAAGTACTTGCATATAGTGTTCAATTTTTAAGCTTAAATTAAATTGTGATAACTATAATTATACCAATATATAATGCACAAGAGTATTTATCTTGTGCATTATCTTCAATAAAAAAACAAAAATTAAAAGAAAGGATAAAAGTAATAATAATTGACGATGCAAGTACTCAAAGTTATGATAATATATTAAATAAATATCAAGATTTAGATATTAAATATGTAAAATTAAAGATAAATAAAGGTCCAGGTAATGCCAGAAATATTGGATTGAAATATGTAGATACTAAATATATATTATTTTTAGATAGTGATGATGAACTTATAAATATAAGTCCATTAATAGATACTATTGATAATCGAAAAATAATGATAGGTCTTGAAAGTATTGATGGAATAAATGGAATACATTTTGGTAATCTCCATGGTAAGCTATACTTGAAAAGCATAATTGGTAAATATAAAATCAAATTTCCAAACATTTATTATGGAGAAGATACGGTATTTAATATTAAATATATGTTATCTATAAATAATGAAGATATAAAGATAATTAATTCTTTAACATATAAATATAATAAAATAGATAACTCATTATCCAGTAAAGATGTAAGTATTGATACTTTTAAAGAGATTTTAAAATATTCTAAAAAGTATATTAAGAAAACTAATAATTTAGAATATAAAATAATTATGAAAGAACATTTAATTAAAACAATTATGAACTATTATAAAAAAGGAAAACTACTAGTGGATAAGGAAACTTTAAATAATAAGTTAATAAAAGGAATTGAAAAATTATGAAAGAAATAGATGTTATTATACCAGCTTATAATGCTCATGGATGGCTTAAAAATATTTTAGAAGATTTAGATAAGCAAACAATAAAAGAAAAAATTGTTGTAACTGTAATTGATGATGGAAGTAATAAAGATTACAAAGAATATATTAATGAATTAAAATTAAAGTTAGATATAAGAATTATAAGAAATAAAGTTAATATGGGTATAAGCAAAACCCGAAATAAAGGAATTAAATTAACTAAGTTGCCTTACATTGTTTTTTTTGATGCAGATGATAGGTTAGGTGGAAAAGATACTCTTGAAAAACTTTTTAAATATAGAGAATATGATTTGGTATATGGCTTAGAACTTAAGAATAAAGAAGAAGTTAAAAGACCATATCATATATATGCAAAATTATTTAAAAGATATATAATTGAAAAATATAATATTAAATGTCATAAATATAATATGGAAGAAGATGGCTCCTTTATGATGCTTTATTATTCTGTTATAAATGAAAAAAGGGTAAAGTTTATTAATGAAGTTTTATATAAGTATGAAGAAGTAAATAATAATTCATTAACAAAAAACAATAAAATATTTGAAAAATATGATGTTAAACCAATATTTTATGCTATAGATAGAACATATAAGTTTTGCAAAAAGATTAATAATTATACGTTTTTTAAAGATAATTGTTATGTATTATTTGTTAGTTTATCTAAAGTTTACTTTGATAATGAAAAGAAAGGTTGTGAAATAGTAAAAAGAAGATTTATTAAATATATGTCTAAGTTTTACAAGAAGTATAAATTATATATAGAAAACTATATAAAGTTTAATAAAACTTATAAAGATGACTTAGATTATTATTATAGATTCTTGAATATTATAAAACTAAATATATAAGATTTTAAATGAAAAATGTCAAGCAAGTATATAATTTGATTGTTTAACCAAATAAAAAGGAACTCAAACCGAGTTTCTTTTTATTCAACTGTAACAGACTTTGCTAAGTTTCTTGGCTTATCTATGTTACAGT
>CAYWQZ010000120.1:0-2936 GCA_964460565.1 uncultured Mycoplasma sp. | reverse complement strand
CTTTTAATGGAAATGTTACAAAAAATATTATTGTTCAGTGGTTGATTGATAATGGTTATGCAAAAAATGTTTTTGAGGCCGGTGTGCTCTATACAAGCGAATATTCACCTTGTTATGAAAAACGCTCTACATTAAAATTAGAGGAAGCAATAAATTTAATAAAAAAATGTAATGGAATACCCATTATGGCACATCCATCTTCGATGAAATTAAGTGATAGTCAGTTATTTAATTTTATAATTTATTTGAAAGAAATAGGACTAGAGGGAATAGAGGTATTTAATGCTGATAAGACAAAAAAAGAACAATTATTATATTATTTGCAAATAGCCAAAAAATTAGATTTATTAACTACTTCTGGAAGTGATTTTCATAGAGAAGAAGAAACTAAAGTTTTAGGTGTTGATAATGAATATAGTAATAATTTTATTAAATTAGTAAAGGAGCGAAGAAAATGAATTATAAAGATATACAATTAGTTATATTAATGGCTGGAAAGGGAAGTAGATTATATCCATTAACGTTGGGGTTTCCAAAAAGTTTATTGAGTATTAAACAAAAACCAGCAGTATATAATATGATCCTTCCGTTAATTAAGGAAGGATTAAGAAACATTACAATAGTTGTAAATATGGAAAACAAACAACTTATTCAGGATTTCTTTGATAATTCTTTTAAAAACAAAGAAATTAAATTTAATTATGTAATTCAAGACAATTTTGATGGACCAGCAGGAGCTTTTAAGTTGGCTGAAAAGCATATTGAGTCGCCTACAATACTTTTATTAGGGGACACACTATGTAAGTATCCTAAAAAATATGATGAAAGTTGGGTGGGCGTATCAAAAGTAAAAAAAGACGAAAAGTTTAGATTTTGTATGGTAGAGTCTGATGATAAAGGTATTATTACTAATATTTTCGATAAACCAACTGAAGAAGTAATGACAGATGATGCAGCAGTAGGAATATATTATTTTAAAAACTATGAATTGTTGAAGAAAGTATTAAAAAGGGATATTGAAAAGAAACATAATGAATATCAATTATCATCATTATTTGAATTATATATGCAAGAAGAACAAATTAAAGCAATTAAAATAGATGATTGGGAGGATATAGGTACATTAGAAACTTATGTTAATACTAGCAAAAATAATTTTAATTGTAGAAATTTTAACTTTTTATATCTTGATGAATTAGGGGTAATTCATAAAAGAAGTATTTTTGAAAAAATAACTTCAGAGATGAATTGGTTTAATGAGATAATTAATACTGATTTTGAAAAATTAAGTCCAAAGTTTTATGAAAATAATAAATTTAATACAGAATATGGTATTGAATATTATGATTATTTGACACTTGCAGAATATATGACATTTTATCCATTAAATGAGTATAGTAAAAAAATTATATTTAGTTCTGTCTTTAATAAATTAATTAATATTTATGAAAAAAATAAAATTGTTAGTTTAGAATTTCACGATTTATTTAAGACAATGTTAATAGATAAAACAAGAAAAAGAATTTTGAAATGGGATAGAAATGATTTAACAAGTAAAGAAAAAGTAATAATTAATGGTAAAGAATATGATGGATTATTTATTTTGATGAATAAACTATTACCTGCGATAGAAAACATTTGTAAAGATACTATTAATTATGTTTCAATAATTCACGGAGATGTAGCATTTTCTAATATATTAGTTTCACCAAAAAGTATGATTTTTAAAGTGATTGATCCTAGAGGAAATTTTGGCATAGATACTATGTATGGTGATTATAGATATGATTTGGCAAAATTACGTCATTGCTATCACGGAAGGTATGATGAAGTAATTAATGATTTGTTTGATATCAAAGAAGAAAATGGTGAATTGAATTTGCAGTTTTATAAAGATATAGATTATAAGATGTTTGATGATTGCTTAGTTGAAAGAAATGTTAATATAGATGATATTGAATTAATAGAAGCTTTGTTATTTATTTCGATGATACCATTACATAGTGATTATCCAGAAAGACAATTGGCTTTCTTTTGCCAAGGAATTACATTTTTAAGTAATCAAGCTAGAAAGAGGGGATTATAAAATGATAGATGTATTATTATATATAATATTTGGAGTTTATTTTTTAGGTTTTATTTTTACTTTGCTAACAATTTTTTTAGAAAAAAAATATCAAACGAAATTAGATCAGGTTAAAGTAAAAAAATATAAAAATATTTATGTATTATTACCAGCGCTTAGAGAGCAAAAAATAGTTGATGAAACTATTGATTGGTTTAAGAAAATTAAATATAAAGGTAATATAAAATATATTGTTGTAACAACCGAAAGAGAAGAATACGAAAATAAGATAAATGATATAAAAGAAGAAACTACATCACAATTAGTAGAAAAAAAATTGAAAAAAATTAAAGATAATAGATTTATACATATACATTATCCTGAAACAAAAGGTAATAAATCTTCGCAAATGAATTATGCTGTAGATCAAATACTAAAAACTGAAACAAATTTAGAAAATACATATATTTCAGTATTTGACTTTGATTCGAAGCCAGATGTAAATACATTTAATGAATTAAATAAAGTTGCAGTATTAAGAAATAATCCAGATGCTATAAATCAAGTTCCATTATGCTTTAAAAATTATGAAGAATTTTCACAAGATAAAAGTAAAATATTATTATTGTTATATGCTTTTCAACATACAATTCGTTCTTGCGCGATAGAAAAAATGAAATTATTAGTATCTTCACTTACTAATATTAAAGTTCCACAATATTTTATGGGGGCTTGTATGCATATAAAACTTCAGTCACTTATTGATAATGAAAAATTTCCAATATTTGTAGACGATCTTACTTTAGGTTATAGAATGTCAATAAAAAATGGTAATTTTGCATATTTACCTACATATAATTATACCTTAATA
>CAYWQZ010000119.1:0-3017 GCA_964460565.1 uncultured Mycoplasma sp. | reverse complement strand
TTGCCTCAAGAGAAACTGGATATAATGAAGGTGTAGAAGATGGTATAAAACAAGGTGTAAAACAAGGCGTAAAACAAGGTATAAAACAAGAAAAATTAAAGGTAGCAAAATCTTTACTTTCTAAAAATATGCCTATTGATGAAATATCTGAAGTAACAAAATTATCTATAGAAGAAATAAACTCTCTAAAAAAAGATTAACTGAATTAATCTTGAGTGTGTAAGGAATTCTGTGTAAATGATATCTAACCATGATAGTTAGGAACTTTATATAGGTTCCTTTTTTCTTACTTTAATAATATCATATTTATTTACAGACTCAGATTAAAACTGAATTAATCTTTTTTTAATTGTTAAAACCTAGTACTTTAATTAATCTTTTTAATGGATAAACATAAGCAGAAAGTGGTAAATTTTCTAAATCTCCTGTATTAGAATTTAATAATAAATCTATAGCATTACCATCTTTCATATAAGTATCTACTACTACTGCAGTATGCCTATATAAATTATCATATCCTATTTGAATTATATCCCCTTTTTCTCCATAATAAGTATTTACATCTACTTCACTACATAAACCATACCCTGTATTATTTTTAGCATAATTATAAAAACTTACAACTCCTGTCCATGACGAAGTACGCCCAGATTCTTTACTTGATTCATCTAAATCAGAATCATAGTGTTTCCATTTATAACTTCCTACTGTATCCATAGGAATACCTCCAGCATTTAAAACATAAGATGCATAATTTTGACAATTTCCTCCATACATAGAATAATTTGAAGGTGTACTTTCTAGCACATGATCTATCGCATAATTTCTAGCATTTTCCCTATCATAAGCATTATCACATGTTTTAAAAGCTCTATCTTTATACTCTAAATACCTATTATACAAAATATTCTGTTCCTTTAACATATCATCAAATATAGTATTATAATCATTTAATATATTATCAAGTTCTAATTTTACCTCCTCCATAGAAGTATTATTATAACTATATAAATCTTTAGTCATTACAAAATAACCCTGTTCTTTATCAAATTTTTTAATTTTATAAATATTATCTACTTTCTCTATATAAAAAGTATTTACTACATTATATATTTTAGTAGTTATTTCCTTCATAAAATTAAAATTTAAATAACTATCCTCTTTTAATTTAACAATAATTACATCATCTTCATTAGTTATATCCTGATAAGTAATATCATAACTTACATTAGATAACTTTAAATCATTTAATTGCTTAGTTCTAGAATTAATAAGTACTTTTAATGCTGTTTGATTTAAATAAGCCTCTTCTTCATTATTAAAATAAGTAGTCATATCATATTCTTTTAATTCTTTCATAGAACGAAAATAAGTATTTAAAAAATTAATAATTAAATTTTCAATATCCTTATCAATTGTTTTATCAGTATTATTTCTAATATTACCCTGATATTCATAAGTTTCTTTTACTAAAGTAACTTTATTTTCTTTTTTAAATGGATTTATTACCAAAAATATAGTCACAACTAAAAATAAAACTAATAATAACTTAAACTTCTTTTTTAATCTATATCTTTTCTTTCTTCTTTTCATAATCTTAAATATTATATCAATAAAACCTTTCTATTTTTAATATGATTTTATTGTATCAAATTTTTCATAAAAAGTCATTAAATAATTAAAGATTAAAACTTTTTACATTATCATTTTCTACTTTACTAATTTTAAATATTTAATTTTCATCAAATAAAAAAAATTACCAACTCATCAACTTAATTAATAAATATTGGTAATTTAAATCAAACATTTTCCTAAAAAATAACAAAAACTTCTATAACCCTAATTCCTTTAATATACTACTTTTTGGTAAATAACCAACAAATTTATTAACTAACTTCCCATCATTAAACATCAATACATAAGGTATAGACATAACTTTATAATTTCTTGCCAATTCATCAAATTTATCTACATCTACCTTTACTAATTTAATATTTTTTTCTTCTGCTATTTCCTCTAAAACAGGTCCTAACATCTTACATGGCCCACACCAATTAGCATAAAAATCCACTATCACTATATTTTCTTTTATTAATTCATTAAAATCTTCATTATTTAAATTTATTACCATAACTTCCTCCTTAACGATATTTATCTAACACACTATTAATAGATATATCTAATTTATCTCTTTCTATTAACTCTTCTACATATTCTACTGTAATTACTTTATTTTTAAGCATTATATCAATACTATTTTTATTAAAACTATCTTTATTTTCAGTTACAGCATAATCCTTTACTAAAACATATAACTCTTTTACTGTTTCATTAGTATTTTTTACTACATTAGATAACACTGGTGATGAATTAAGTATCACAGGTTTTAACTTAGAATCATTAATTATATCAATATTTACTGCAGGTTGACTTAAGAAAAATAATGCAATAAATACTATAACATAACCCTCTATTAAACCTACTATAAATCCTAATATTTTTGATGGTATTCCTAGTACTATAGTAAATTTTAATATTTTTTCAAATACACCAGTTACTTTTAAAAGTACTACTAATACTGATGTTAATAATAAAAACACTAATATAAACGACACCATCTGATATAAAATAATATTTATTGTAGTAAGTCCTTCAAAAGGACCAGCAAAATTAAAAAATGGCAAATGATAACTTAAAAAGTTTGCTATATAATCTTTAAACTTATACGATAATACAAATACAAGTATTGTACCTATTGTTAAAACAGTTTGTTTAAAGAACCCATTTTTTAAACCAGTTGCACCAAAACTTAATATTATTAGAATAATAAAAATATCAATAATTTGCATAAATATTCACACTCCTATAATAATTATAACTTATTTTTAAAAAATATGCTATAATATTTTATATATGGAGTTGATAAAATGAATGTTGTTATAAAAGTTAATGAAGAAACTAAACAAAAAATGATTGAATATTATAAGGATAAAGTAAGAGAAAAAACACCACCATAT
>CAYWQZ010000118.1:0-3065 GCA_964460565.1 uncultured Mycoplasma sp. | reverse complement strand
ATCATTTTCACTAATTATTGACGAGATAATAAATATTAGTACTATCATTTTCACTGATTATTAATATTAAAAATTACTATCATTTTCACTAATTATTCACAAAAGGGTATATAAATTTAGTTTATATATTCTTTTTTTTGTGTTTTTGTGTTATACTTTTGGTTAGAAAGGTAGTTGATAGTGTGAAAATAAAAAGTTTTTTACTAGGGTTTTTGGTTTGTTATATTTTTTGCTTTTTAGTTTTGCTTGGTATTTCGATTTTTAATAATGTTAAACCTGTTAGTTTTGGTAAGGCACCTGATGTTTATTATGATTTTAGTGATGAACTTGATAGTAGAATTAATAAAATAAGTCAATATAATTTGTCTGATATTGATAACTCTTGTTTAGTTAGTTTGAAAGAATTTAAAAATTTTTCTAATGATACTTCTGTACTAATTTCTGTTTCTTTAAAAAAATTTGCTATGATTAATAGTAAGGAAGCAAAAACTATTAGAAATGTTTATGATTCTTGTGGTTTTGAAAATATAGTATATGATGATAATGAACTTTTTTCTAAGTATTATAGTATTGTATATTTTTATGATTTAGTTTATAAGAAAGCATATTATAATTATCAATTTATACTTCCTGATACTGATTATTATAATTATAATTACTATGTAGGTTTTAGTTCTACTAAAACAACTGAATTAGAACTTATTTCTTATGTTTTAGATATGATGGAGGCAAAGTATGAATAAGTTATATAAGATTATATTTATAATTAGTTTTGTTTTAAGTTTTGTAATTGCTTATAGTGTGTATGGATATGCATTTATACTTTTTGAGATTAGTAGTAATTTTTATGTAGTAGATAATGATATTTTAAGTTTGATTGTAATGAATAGTTTATATTTTTTATATTTAGCGTTTTATATTTATGATATTGTTCTTATGTTTAAAAATAAAGATGTTGTAATAGATAAAAAAGATGTGAGTGTACCTATTATTTATGTTTTATTTTTTATTTTTACTTTTATATTATCAATATTTGCTTCTTATAATTTTAATAATTTAGTGTTTAGTTCTTCGTATTTTGATATGGAAGTTTTTTATGATTATTTAAGTGTTGGTTATTATATATTATTTTTAGTTATTCCTTGTTTAATAAATTTAATATGGACTTTTATAATTTTTAGAAAAAAGAAAAGTAAAAAAGATGTAAAGTGATAATTTTTGAGATTTATATCTTTTTTTTGATGTATTTATATGTTATACTTTTGGTGTTAGGTGGTGATAATAATGTATGACAGTAGTGTTACAGGTTTAGTGGGTCTTTTTTTAGGGTTAGGTTCATTTATACTTGTTTTTGCTTTAGCAGTAACTATTTTTTCTATAATTGCAATGTGGAAAATGTTTGAAAAAGCTGGTAAGGAAGGTTGGAGAGCAATTGTTCCAGTTTATAATGTAATTACACTATTAGAAATTGCAGGTCTTAAATGGTATTATATATTTATATATTGTGCATCATTTATACCGGTAATTGGTAGTTTAGTTGTTTTATTCTTTACTTTTGTAATTATGGTAAAACTTGCTAAATCATATGGCAAGGGTATTGGTTTTGGAGTAGGACTTACACTTGTTTCTATTGTATTTGTGGCAATACTTGCGTTTGATAAGTCTGTTACTTATGTTGGACCAGCATGTAATGGTGATTTAGATTTTAATAATTTATTTTAATTAGCGTTAATATTATTTAGATTAATTTTAATGCATTTAGTGTACTAAGTAATTTATAAAATAGGTTACTTAGTTTTTTTTGTTTACTTACTTTGTGAAATGGTTTATAATATTTTTATTATTTGATTTGGGTGGTAGTATGAAAATAGGGAATATAGAAATAAATGGTAAAGTGGCGCTTGCTCCGATGGCTGGGATAAGTAATCCAGCATATATGAAGATATGTGAAGAAATGGGTGTTTCTTATGCTGTTACTGAGTTAATTAGTTCTGAAGCGATTGTTAGGAATAATAAAAAAACTTTTGATATGTTAAAAGGTATTGATACTTTAAATATTCCAGTTGCTATTCAAATATTTGGTTCTAATGCTGAGGTTATGGGGAAGGCTGCTAGAATAATTAGTGATTTATATAGGAATGTAATTATTGATATAAATATGGGTTGTCCTGTTCCTAAGGTTGCTTTAAGGGCAGAATCTGGTTCTTATCTTCTTAAAGATATAAAAAAAGTTAAGGAGATAGTAAGTACTGTTGTAAGTTCTGTTAGTTGTCCTGTTACTGTTAAAATAAGAAGTGGTTGGGATCAAGATAGTATTAATGCAATACAAGTTGCTAAAGCAATTGAAGAAGCTGGTGCTAGTTTAATATGTATTCATGCAAGGACAAGAAGTCAAGGTTATACTGGTAAAGCTGATTGGAATATTATACGAGAGGTTAAAAATTCTGTTAGTATTCCAGTAATTGGTAATGGTGATATTAAAACTTGTTATGATGCGAAAAGAATGCTTGATGAGACTGGTTCAGATATGGTTATGATAGGAAGAGCTATGTTTGGTAATCCATGGTTAATAAAAGAAATTAATTCGTATTTAGAAGATGGTAGTATTATTCCTAAGCCTACTAATAAGGAAAAGATTGATATGTGTTTAAAACATTTTGATTATTTGCTTAAATTTCATAATGAAAAACAGGCTACTCTTGAGATAAGAAATCATATTTTATGGTATTTAAAAGGTATTAAGGGTGCTAATGAGGTAAAGAATTTGGTGTTTAAGACAAAAAATAAGGAAGAAATTAAAAAAATATTAGTAGATTTTAGAAAAGTATGTTAAAATAATATTAATAAAAAAGGAAGTGGAAAAATGGAAAGAAATTTTACGGAACAAGAATTAGTAAGAAGAGAGAAAGCTTTAAAAATTGCTGAAATGGGAATGGATCCTTTCGGACATAGATTTGATAGGACTCATTTGTCTAATGAAATAAGGGAACAATATGATAAGTATACTCATGATGAGTTAGAAGAAATGGATAATAAGGTTGCTATTGCTGGTAGAATTATGTTTA
>CAYWQZ010000117.1:0-3113 GCA_964460565.1 uncultured Mycoplasma sp. | reverse complement strand
AAGTTTTTCATTTAAATATTCATATTCTTTTATAGAATCTTCTTTATTTTTATCTAATAAATCACTATCTATGCGATATCTATTTTCTCTTTTAAATATTTCTTCATATGTAGTAAAATCTGCTTTACTATCTAATTTAAACTCTTTAGTTGTTGGATTATATCTAAATAATGGAAAATATCCTTTTTCTACAACTAATTTTTCTTCTTTTATAGAATCTTTCATACCTTCTTTTATACCATGTGCTATACATGGAGCATAGGCAATAACAATAGATGGTCCATCATAGTTTTCTGCTTCAATTAAGGTTTTAATTGTTCCATTATAGTTAGCACCAAGAGAGATAGTACCAACGTATACATGAGGATAACTCATAGCAATTTTGGCTAAGTTCTTTTTACTTGTTTTTTTACCATCACTTGCAAATTTTAAAATTGCCCCAGGCCTACTTGATTTTGAAGCCTGCCCTCCTGTATTAGAATAACATTCTGTATCAAGAACTAAAATATTTACATTTTCTTTATTAGCAAGAACATGGTCTATACCTCCATAACCTATATCATAAGCCCAACCATCTCCTCCAACTATCCAAATACTCTTTTCCTTAATATATTTTTTTAATGGTTCTAACTCTTTTATATCATTATAATCAAGATTTTCATATACATAATTTGAAGTTTCTTTTGAATAAGAGTTCAAATACATATCAAATAGTTTTTGATTATTACTATTAACACTATTAATTTTATTCTTCATTATATTTTTAATATTTTCTTTCATCAAATTTTCTGATAATCTAATACCATATCCAAATTCAGCATTATCTTCAAATAAAGAGTTAGCCCAAGGTACAGAATATGATGTATTAGGTAAACTTGCTGCATATATAGAAGAACATCCTGTTGCATTTGCAATAACTAAATTATCTTTAAATAAACTAGATAATAATTTTAAATAAGGTGTTTCTCCGCATCCAGCACATGCTCCAGAAAATGCAAATGTTGGTTTAACAAATTGACTACCCTTAACTGTTGCAATATCTAATACTTTTTTTTCTTCTAATTTATCTAAATATTCATTTTTTATTTGTTCTTTTTTTATTGTTTTATCAATATTTTCCATAGTTATTGCTTTAGTAGGACAAACATTAGTACATAAAGAGCAACCAGTACAATCTAAAGTACTTACTCCAATAGTAAACATTAAATCTTTATCTTTAATTTTTGCATCTATTAAATCTTCTTTTACTTCAAGTGGAGCATTTTCTACTTCTTCTTTATTTAATAGATATGGTCTTATAACAGAATGAGGACAAACTAAAGAACATAAATTACATGAAATACATTTACTTTTATCATAACATGGAGTAACTGAACTTATTTTTCTTTTTTCAAGTTTTGAAAGTCCACCTTCATATGTTCCATCTTCATATCCTAAAAAATCACTAACTTTTAATTCATTACCTCTAGCGCTTTCAAGATAAGAGAAAATTTTATTATCTGTTATTTTATTTAATTCTTCCTCTTTTGTTCTTAATTTATTTATATCTACTTTTACTAAAGTACTAATAGAATCTTTTAAAGCATTAATATTAGAATTTACTACATCTTCTCCTTTTTTAGTAAAGTTTTTAATTATATTATTTTTTATTAATTCATATGATTCATCTTTATCTATATATGAAGTTAAATTTAATATAACTGCTTCCATAATCATACTAATTTTATTAGGTATATTATTATCTCTTGCTATTTTATTTGCATTAACTATATAGAAATTAATATTTTTATTTTTTAATGTTTCTATAATGTTACTTGGTAAAACTAATTCATCTATAGAATGTTCTGTATTTAATATAAAGATACCATCTTCTTTTATACCTGATAATATATCATATTTATTTAAATATGTATCTTTAGAGCATACTACTACTTTAGGATTTGTTACATAGTAAGTACTTTTAATAAGTTTATCTCCAATTCTTAAATGACATTTAGTTACACCACCTGATTTTTTAGAATCATATTCAAAATATCCTTGAACGTATTTATCTGTTTTACCTACTAATTTTAGAATATCTTTAGATGTTGTAACCATACCATCTGAACCATAACCATATATTAGTAATTCTTCATAATCTTTTTTAAAAATTGTTTTTGTTCTTTCTAAACTTAAGAATGTTACATCATCTACTATACCAATAGTAAATTCGTGAAGATTATCTTTTTCTAAAAAGTTATATACTGCTTCTATATCATTTAAATTAGTATCTTTACTAGAAAGACCATATCTTCCTCCAGTAACAGATATATCTAAGGAATTATTTTTTAAAACTTCACAAACATCTAAATATAAAGGCTCTCCATTAGAACCTGGTTCTTTTGTTCTATCAAGTACAGCAATTTTTTTAGTAGTTTTTGGAAGTACATTAAGAAAATATTTACTAGAAAATGGTCTATATAAATGAACTTCTATTAAACCTATTTTTTTATCTGTAAGATCTATATATTCTTTAATAGTATCGCAAACTGAACCCATTGCTACAATAACATTTTCAGCATCTTTTTTACCATAATAATTAAATGGAGCATAATTAGTACCTGCTACTGAATTTATTTCTTGCATATAATGATTAACAATATCTGGCATTTCTAAATAATACTTATTACGTGCCTCTACACTTTGAAAATATATTTGATCTCCTTGGTTAGTACCATGTGTTGTTGGATTATCTATATCTAAAGTACGTTTTCTAAAATTATTTAAAGAGGTCATGTCAAGAAGTCCTTTTACTTTATCTAAATCTAATAAATTTATTTTATTATATTCATGACTAGTTCTAAAGCCATCAAAAAAATTAATAAATGGTATTCTTCCTTTAATAGTTGATAAATATGCAACTGAAGTTAAATAATGTGCATCTTGTACACTAGAAGACGCTAAAAATGCAAAACCTGTTGCTCTACATGCATAAATATCGCTATGATCTCCCATAATTGATAAAGCATGAGTAGCAACAGTACGAGCTGCTACATTTATAACTGATGGAAGTAACTCACCTGCTATTTTATACATATTAGGTATCATTAAAAGTAGTCCTTGACTTGCTGTAT
>CAYWQZ010000116.1:0-3121 GCA_964460565.1 uncultured Mycoplasma sp. | reverse complement strand
GTTTATCTTAATCTACCTTTAGAAAATCCTCATATTGATACTGATAATTCTAAATATTTAAATGAAATAATTAAAAAAATGATAATCTCTATTGAAATGTATGAAAAATATAGTAACTTATTAAATAATGAAGATATAATAGATAATAGTTTATTAGAATATATTGATAGTAATTTTAAAGAAGAAACTGTTTTAAAACCTATTAAGAAAGTAAGAAAATAATATTAAATATGAATGAAAAGAAAAAGAAATTAAAAAGAATTAAAAAACTTACAAAAATATTTACTTATATTCTAATATTTATAATAGTTTTATTACTTATATTATCTTTATATAAGATAGTAATATGGTTTAAAGATAATAAAAATACTAATGATATTGAAAAAGAACTATCTAATATTGAAATTACTGAAGTTATTGATAATGAAAATACTGAAATGGTAAATGAACCAGAAGATGAATTTGATCCTTATTGGGATTATATAAAAATACCTCTTATGAGTGTAGATTTTACAGATTTAGAAGAAAAAAACAAAAATACTGTAGGTTGGATATTTGTTAATAATACTAATATAAATTATCCTGTACTTCAAGGTAAAAATAATAGTTATTATTTAAATGTATCTTTTGAGGAAAAATATTCTGATGCTGGTTGGATTTTTATGGATTATCGTAATAAGAGTAATTTATCTGATAAAAATACTGTTATATACGGTCATAGTAGAAAAAATATGAGTTTATTTGGAACTCTTAGAAATGTTGTTAAAAAATCTTGGTATACTGATAATGATAATTATATAGTTAAATACTCTACTAAAGAGGAAAATACTTTATGGCAAGTTTTTTCTACTTATACAATTGAAGCAGAAGATTATTATATTACTACAAGTTTTAATAATGATAATGAGTATGAAAAATGGATAACTGATATGAAAAAAAGAAGTGTTTTTGATTATAAAACAAATGTAAATAAAAATGATAAAGTACTTACCCTATCATCTTGTTATACTAGTGATGGTATTAGAGTAGTACTTCATGCTAAACTTATTAAAAAAGAAACTAGGTAACTAGTTTTTTTATATTAATAAAAAATATTTAGGTCTTCAAAAGTTTCCGGTTGTACCAATTAAAGTCTATGAATATATAATTATATATCAAAATACTTATTATAGTTTTTTTCATGTTCTAATGTAGTAAGTTTACCATGTCCTGGATAAAGTGTAATATTATCACTATAAGTTTTAATTTTCTTTATAGACTCTAAAAGTTTAGTATAAGAACCAGTTTTTAAATCTGTTCTACCTACATCTTCATAAAAAACAAAATCTCCAGTAAACATAATATCATATTCTTTAAAATAAAAAGTAATTGAACTATCAGAGTGTCCCGGCGTATATATTACTTCAAAATTAAAATCTCCTAAAGATTTTGGTCCTTCAAATAAATTATTATAATCATAAATAGTTATTCCATATATAAGACTTAAACTTTTAGCATATTTAATATGATCTTCATGATCGTGTGTTATTAAAATAGCTTCTGGAGTAAGTTTTTTTTCTTTTAAAGTAGAAACAATAAAGTTTTCATTATCTCCTGGATCTACAATTAAACATTTATTATCTTTACTTATTATATAACAATTAGTTTCTAATGGTCCTACTACAAGGATGTCAACGTTCATTTAATCCCTCCTTATATGGTTCTATTAAAAATGATGGATCTTTACACCCCATAAATGCTATTACAGCATTATTATGTTTATATAATTTATTTATATCTTCTACACCAATATGCTCGAAGTTTTTATCTAAATTTATTATTAAATCAGATGTAACACCTGGAAAATCACTAAATTTTTCTCTAGCTGGTTCTATATCTGTGATATAAGCTTTATCAGCAAGTTTTAAAACTTCTGCAAATTCTTTATAAAATTTTCCTGTTCTAGAAATTGTATATGGAATAAGAACCGCCACTATTTCTTTATCTGGATACTTTTGTCTAGCAGTATTAAGTACTGTTTCTACTTCAGTAGGATGATGAGCGTAATCATCTACTAAGACTACATCATTAATTATTTCTTCACTAAACCTTCTTTTTGCACCCTTAAAATCATTCATATAATAAATAATATCTTCTTTTTTAATTCCATATAAATAACAAATATAAATACACGCTAAAGCATTAAGTACCATATGTTTACCAAAAATATTTAAATTAAAATGACCGTAGAAAGCATTATCTATATAAACATCAAAACTACTTGAAGTACTAGTAAGTTTTAAATTTTTAATAGTTACATCATTATTAGAATTAAACCCATAATAGATAATATTATTACTAGTTAATTTTAATACATTAGGATCATCACCACATGCTATTACTTTATTTAAAGTATTTTTAGCAAAAAGATCAAATACAGAAGTATATTCTTCTATCTCTTTATAACAATCTATATGATCTAAATCTATATTAGTAATAATACTATATTTTGGCTTATAATATAGAAAATGTCTTTCAAATTCACAAGATTCTACAATAAAATTATCTGATTTTATATTTATTTTACCAGTACCATCTCCAACTATATAATTAGTACCAACTGTATTTTCAAATATATGTGATAAAAGTGCTGTAGTAGTAGTTTTCCCGTGAGTTCCTGCTACACAAATAGAATTATATTCTAAAGTAAGTTTACCAATCATTTCATAATAACCATATATAATGCAACCTAACTCTTTTGCCTTTTTTAATGAATAATGATCTTCATGAATAGCAGCAGTATATACAAAAATCATATCTTTAGTTAACATCTCTGCATCTTTATATACTTTAATATTTCTTTTATTTAACTCTTCAATTGTAAAACTATAACTTTTAGCGTCATCACACCCTATTACATCATTGCCTAAATCTGATAACATTGATGCTAAAGATGACATTCCAGTTCCAAGTATTCCTGCAAAAAAATATTTCATTTTTATTCCTCCAATTAATTTTATTAAGTTTGATAGTTTAATTATACTATTATTAGTAAAAAAGATAAAGAAAAATGAAAAATTTTACACTAAAAAACTAGGAAAAATCCTAGTTTAATTCTTACTAATAACTTTTTCTTTGTTTA
>CAYWQZ010000115.1:0-3124 GCA_964460565.1 uncultured Mycoplasma sp. | reverse complement strand
ACCAGTTAAAATTTTATCATCTTCTATAACCGGAAAGCATTTGTCTAAGTCTCCACTTGTTTTATCAACGCTAAATCCTTGAGGGCAGTTAAGCATTGAATAATCATTTCCTTCTTTATTACCACAATCCCCTATTCTAAGCATTGAATTTTGCGGAACTCCTATTATTCTTTCAACAATTTTTATAGCCTTATCTTTAGTAGCTGTTCCTATTTGTAAAATTTGCTTACCTCTATGAATCCCTATTGTTAAATTTAAGTTTGAATTTCCAGAATCTTTTATTAACAAATTAATAATGTCAATTATTTGATTTTTAGTTTCTTCGTTATCATTTAAAATCATTATTCTAATATTTATTATAGTTTTTGTTTTAGAATCAATAGAATATGTTACTTTATAATTATTGGTTAATTTCAGAGAACATAATATAGTTGAAAGTTTTTTATCTAACTCTTCTAATTTAGTAAAATCTTCTTTTGTAGACATATATTCATTAATATTGAATAGTTCCTTACTATCATTACTAGTCATGAATATTCTAGCGCCATCATTTGTAAGTATATACATTTTTAATAATTCTTTATTAGTTACATTATATTTATTTTTTAAATCACTAACTATATCATCTACTAATTCATCTAAACCTGTCTCTCCTCTTCCTGTAATAAAAACTATTGGAATATGTTTTTTTAACATACTAGCTAAAATAGGTAAAATACGAGAATCTATTTTACTTGAATTTATTTCTGTTAATGTACCATCAATATCAAAACATACCGCATTATATTTCTGATTCAAAGCCTCCTTATAATTTTTAAGCAATTTTTCATCAATCATAAAACCTCCCTAGAAAGAAATATTATAAATGAAATATTAAAAACTAAGTTCTCTTTCTAATTTTTATTTTATCATTATTTTTTATATATAACAACATAAAAATAATTTTTAGTTATTTTTATACTTTTTATTTAATATTCTTTATTGGTGAGACTATGAAAAATTTTATAAAGGGTTTTATCGGGGGTATAGGTAATATTGTACCTGGTTTAAGTGGTAGTGCTTTTCTTATTATACTTGGTGTTTATGAAAAGTGTTTAAACTCTATTAGTAATATATTTAGTGATTTTAAAAATAGTTTTAAGTATTTGTTTCCTATTGGAATGGGAATTATACTTGGTACTTTGTTATTTAGTAATATTATAGAATATATGTTAACTAATTATTTAATGATTACTTCAATAGTTTTTGCTTTTTTTGTATTTGGTACTATTCCTTCTTTATTAAAAAAAACTTTTAAATATGGGGTTAAATTATCATATTTTATTTCTTTTTTTATTACTTTTTCACTAGGAGTTATTTTGTTATTTATTAAGTCTAATAATCCTATTTATGATGTAAATTATAATATTTTTGAACTTTTTATTGCAGGTTTTTTAATTAGTATTTCAACAATTATACCTGGAATATCTTCAACTGTGTTACTTAATATGTGTGGTATGTATACAGTTTATATTAATGCTATTAGTAGTTTAAATATTAGTATTTTATTTCCTATTATGTTAGGTTTTTTAGTTTGTTCTTTCTTTTTATCTAAGTTAATTAGTTTTCTTTTAAAGAATTATTATGGTTATACTTTTTTTGGTATTTTAGGATTTACTATATCTACTATTCCTTCTCTTATTATGACTAAGTTATATATTTGTAATGATTTATTTATTGGGATAATACTAGGTTTTATAGCATTTATAGGTACTTTTTTAAGTTTAAAAAATGTTGACTAGTCTATGTTAGTTTGTTAAAATGAGTTTGGGTGGTAGTATGTTTGGTTGGGATAAGAAACTTTTGGAAGATAAGTTAAAATCATTGAATGAAGATGATTTGGATAAGTATGGATATCTTTATAGAGAAATGATTAGTGTTTGTAATGGTTATGTTTTTGATACATTAAAAAATACTAAAGAAGATATTTTAGATATTATTAATATATTAAGACTTCCTAAGGAAGAGAAAAAAAATTTTATAAAAGAGGCTTTAGCAAGTTCTAAAGATAAAGAAGATAATTTAGTGTTAGATAGTTTTTCTTTAGAATATAATGTTTTTTATAATAATTTACCAAAAGATATTAGAAATTTATTTGATTTTATTCAAAAACATACTACATATTTTGATGATAGAAAGTTAAAATTAAGAAAAAAGATTATAACAAAAGAAGATTTATATGCTTATGCTTTTGAGTTTTTTACTATGATAAATAGTGAGTATGAAAGTAAACTTGATTTTTTATTTGATAAGCATTTAGTAAATATAAGTGATAAGAGAATTGCTAAAAGATATGATTTATATAATGTTACTTTAGGTGATGAAAAAGATAAAGTTCCATATGTAAGTATTGTTAATTCTAATAGTGATGAGGTGTATACTTCGTTTAATCATGAACTTACTCATGCATTAAAGTATTTATATGATAAGCATTTTATAAATAATTCTTTGTCTTATTTAGATGAAGTAAATAGTATTTATTCATCGTTTTTAACGTGTTTTCTTAATATAAATAGTAATGATTTTTTTAAGGCTTTTTACAACTATTACTATGAACTTAAAAATAATATTATTCAAGATTATATATCTAAGAAATTAGCTACTTCTGTTAATCATAATAAAAGTAGTGTCTTTATAAATTCTTGGAATGATTTTGTAGATATTGATTTTAAGCAAGTACTCTGTCAAAAAGCAAATTGTGATTTTGTATATGGTTTTTCTTTGATAATTGCTTTATATTTATTAGATGTATATAGGAAAGATGAGGAAAAAAGTTTTTGTTTTTTTGATAGAAGTTTAAAATATAGTGGTAATAATTATAAAGATTATTTTAAGTTAATTGAGTTTCCATATAAGGATAGTTTTTATGTATCTGATTTGTTATTAGATTATGATGATTTTTTTGATGAGGAAATTATAAAAAGAAGAATTAGGAAGTAATTATTTATTTTTTAAGGCTTTGTGATATATATTTAAGATATTAGTAGAGAAATTTTTTAAGGAATAGTTTTGAACTGAATTTAGGGTGTTTTGTTTTAGTTTGTTTAGTTTATTTTTATGAGTTGCTAAGTATAAGACTTTTTTT
>CAYWQZ010000114.1:0-3144 GCA_964460565.1 uncultured Mycoplasma sp. | reverse complement strand
AAAAAGCACTCTAATAGAAGAAACAAGAGAAGAAGGATTTAATGCTGGTTTAGAAGAAGGATTAGAACAGGGATTAGAACAAGGTTCTTTAGAAAAAAGTAAAGAAATTGCTAAAAAAATGCTATTAAAAAACATGACAAAAGAAGAAATATCTGAAATAACAGGGTTATCGCAAAAAGAAATAGATAATCTATAATAATTTAAAAGATTAATTATACTAATTATAGTTAATCTTTTAAATTATAAAAAACTATAATATATAAGATTAATTTATTAAAAATTAACTTTTTGCTTAATTATATTAGAAAATTCTATTGACTTTTATAGTCTTTTTTTGTAAAATATACAACTATGAAAAGGCAAGATATAAAAAGATATAATAAGATATTACTTCTTATTAATTTAATTATTTCATTATTATTTTTAATATTAGGAATAGTATTATTACCTTGTACTATATTTATTCTTATTATAGGAATAGTTTTATTTATTGTGTTTATTAATAATTTAATAAAAAATATATAAAATTATTTTTTATTTTTAAAAACTTTATTGACTATGTTAATTAAATAGTTTAAAATTAATATAGAATAGAGGGTGAAAATATGAAACAAAATAATGATTTTGATAATGATTTTGCATTAAATAATGAAAATAATTTAAATGAAATAAACGAACAAAATATAAATAATATACCAAATCAAAATATAAATAATAACATGCAAAATAATAATCAAAATATTAATGTTAATAATAATAATAATAATAATAATAATAATAATCAAGTAAATAACGTGCCAAATCAAAATAGGGTACCTATGCAAAAAAATAATGTTAAAAAAATTAAATTTAAGTTTGTCGCAGTAAACGATCAAAATAAAAAAGTTAAGGGTTATTTAGATGCTTATAATAGAGACGAAGTAATTAGATATTTACAACAAGAAAATTATAAAATAATAAGTGTAGATCCTCAAAATAGTATTTTAAGTATGGAAATAGGTGGAGGAGGAAAACTTAATTATTCAGAATTATCTTTTATATTAACTCAGTTATCTACATATTTAAAAGCAGGTATTCCACTTATTGATTCAGTTAAAATACTTGAAAAACAATCAGTAAAAGCAAGTCAAAAGAGAGTGTTTGCTAATATCACATATGAATTAATAAAAGGCGAAAGTTTTTCTAATGCTTTAGCAAGTCAAGGAAAAGTTTTTCCAGAATTACTTGTAAATATGGTTAAAACAGCAGAATTAACTGGTGATTTACCCGAAATATTAGATGATATGTCAGAATACTATACAACAATTGATAGAACTAGAAAAGCTGCTGTTAGTGCCATGACATATCCGGTTATTATCCTTATATTTTCACTTATGGTTGTCACTTTTATAATAGTTTATATTATTCCTCAATTTGAGAGCATGTTTAATCAAAATGGTGCTAAAATACCTGGAATAACTAAATTTGTATTAAATGCTAGTAATTTTGTTACCAATAACGCATTAGCACTTGTTTTAGGCATAGTAGGAGTATTACTTGCATATTCATTATGCTTTAAATATGTAAAACCTTTTAGAAAATTTATGCAATCATTATTTATGAGAATACCTGTAGTAGGTAATATAATTATTTATAAAGAAGTATCAATGTTTACTAAAACATTTGCTTCACTTTTAAATCATAATGTATTTATTACAGATTCAATGAAAATATTATCAACAGTATCTACTAATGAAATATATAAAGATATAATTAAAGATTCACTTAATTATTTAGCTAGAGGTGCTAAAATAAGTGATTCATTTAAAGGAAAATGGGCTTTTCCTATAGTAGCATATGAAATGCTTGTTACAGGAGAAAATACTGGGCGTTTAGCATTAATGATGGATTATGTTGCTAAATATTATCAAGATTTACATGCTAATATGGTTAAAAGAATTAATACATTTATAGAACCAGTTATGATTATTTTCTTAGCACTTATAGTAGGTACAGTAGTTCTTTCTGTAATTATACCAATGTTTAGCTTATATAATACATTAGCATAGGAGTAGTTATGAATACTATATATTTAATAATGTTTTTTATACTAGGAACTATATTTGGTTCCTTTTATACAGTAGTAGGATATAGATTATGTAAAAATGAATCAATAGTACTTCCTAGAAGTCATTGTACGAATTGTAATCATAAACTTTCACCTATAGAATTAATACCTATATTATCTTATATATTCCAAAAAGGTAAATGTAAAAATTGTAAACAAAAAATATCTATATTTTACCCATTAATAGAATTATTTACAGGTATACTTTTTGCAATTAGTTTTTATTCATTTAACTTTACATTAGATTTAGTTTTATGCTTGTTAGTTTCATCAATGTTTGTTATAATAATAATAACAGATTTAAATTATTATATAATTCCAGATGAAATAAATATTTTCTTTGGTATTGCTATAATTATAGTAAACATATTTAAATATGGATTAGTAGGTTCTTTAAAATATATATTATATGGATTTAGTATGTTTATATTTATGTATTTACTTATGTTATTAGGAAATAAAATATTCAAAGAAGAATCTTTAGGAGGAGGAGATATAAAATTATTATTTGTACTTGGAATGACTATGCCTATAGTATTATCATTTATAGGAGTAGCACTTGCTTCATTTATAGCACTTCCAGTATCATTAATAATTTTATATAAAAAAAATGATAAAATAATACCATTTGGACCTTTTCTAGTAGGAGCATTTTTAATAATTTTATTATTAAAATTAGATATAGATAAAGTGTATACATTTTTAAACTTTTAAAGGAGGTTAAAAAATGAAAAAAATAGATAAAAATACAAAAATATTATTTATACTAACAATTATATTCTTTATATTTGTAGTAGGAGTATCTTTAGCATTACCTGATTTTTTAGTTAACTTACAAGGTATAAATGTAAATAAATTAGAATCATGTAAATTAAATGTAATATTAACAGATGAAAGCGCAATTAATTTAGTTAGTGCTTATCCAATGGAAGATAATGATGCATTAAAAGGTAAACCATATAAAGTTACATTAACTAAAACAGGTAATTGTAAAAACTATGGATATGTACTTAATATGAAAAGTAGTTGTGATGATT
>CAYWQZ010000113.1:0-3160 GCA_964460565.1 uncultured Mycoplasma sp. | reverse complement strand
AAAATCAATCATTTCTGATTGATTTAATCATTAACGTCACATTGGTGCGACGATTTTTGCTTCTGGAGCAAATGACGGGAATCGAACCCGCATCCTAGCCTTGGCAAGGCCATGTTCTAACCATTGAACCACATCTGCAAAAAAATTAATGTAATATTATTGTATAATATTTAATTATAAAAATCAACAATATTATTTAAATTTTTTTAATAATTTTTCATTCTTTTTCATTTAAAATATCATTTTTTATATTTTTAGGGATTTTATCACTTAATATTTTTTTAAATTTAGAGTAATTTATTAGGATACTGGGGTAGGAGTTTTTTAATCTTTTATATAAATAAGAATTTTTATTTATCCAAGTTAATACTTCTTTTCTTATATATTCAGTTTCATCTCCACTATTTTTAATTTTATCTTTAATTTTAAAAGTTACTATTATTGATATAGTAAAATCAGTAATAAATAATATAAATATTATAATAGCAATTATATTTATAAAATTATTTGGTATTAAATTAACTATATATATTACCATAGGATTTACAATATAAACAGTAAAACACCCCAGTATTCCAAATGGTATCATTGTTTCTAAACATATTCTTCCGTTTAAATTAAATTTTTTACTAGAATAATCCCACCATTTAGCTTTAAATACTTTTTCCATAATATATGATGTTAAGTATTCTAAGATAGAACAGATAAAAATAGATTTTAAAAATACACTTAAAATATCACTAGTATTATCACCAATTAACCATAATATACTAAGTACTCCAAAACCATATATAGTACATAATGGTCCAATTATAAAGCCTCTGTTTACAAATCTTTTATATTCAATAAATTTATCAATTACTTCAATACACCAACCTAAAAAAGAATAAATAATGAAATATAAAAAATACCTTGCAATCATTTAATCACCAACACTTCCACTTAATTATATTTTTATTTTTAATATATATTTACCAAATTAACATTTTTCTGGATTTTTAGTTAAAACTATGCTATCATATAAATAATTTAAAAATATGTATTTTAATAATAACATATTTTTTTTAAAGAAAAAAGTACAAATTTTGGGAGGTAAAAGATGAAAATAATTACTAAGCCATCTAGTTTTGAAGAAATAAAAAAAACTATAGACATAGTAGACTCATATATTATTGGAATAGATAATATGAGTGTAAATGAAAATATGTATGTTACATTAGAAGAATTAGAAGAAATAAATGGGTATTTAAAGTTAAATAATAAAGAATTATTTGTTTCTATAAATAAGAATATGCATAATAGTGATTTATCATTACTAGAGGATATTTTAATTAAATTAAATGATTTAAATATTAAAGGAGTATTATATTATGATGTTTCTATTCTTAATATAAGTAAAAGAATTGATATAAATTATGATTTAGTTTGGGCTTGTGAACATTATACAACTAATTATAATACTATTAATTATTGGAATAGTTTTGGAGTAAAATATACTCTTATATCTGGAGAAATTACTATTGAAGAAATATTAGAGATAAGTAAAAATACTAAATCTAAGTTAATAGTTCCATTATTTGGATATTTACCTATGTATGTATCTAAAAGACATAATGTAAAAAATTATTTAGAATATTTTAAGTTACAAGATAATTCTAAGGTTAATTATATAGAAAATGATAATAATTATTATCCAATTATTGATAATAAAGTAGGTACATATGTTTATTCTTCTAATATATTAAATGGTATAAAAGAAGTTAAAAACTTGAAAGATGTGGATTATATTTTGTTAAATGGGTTTAATATTGATTTAGATTTATTTATTGAAGTAATAAAGATGTATAAAGAAGTAAATAAGTTAAATGAAGAAGAGTATGACAAAAAAATTAATGAGATGTTTTCTAATGTAGATAGGGGTTTCTTATATAAAGAAACAATAAGTAAGGTGAAGAAAAATGATTAATGATAGAGTTGAACTTTTAGCACCAGCAGGTGATTTGGAAAGATTAAAAATAGCACTTAGTTATGGAGCAGATGCTGTATATATTGGAGGACCACTTCTTAATTTAAGGGCTAATGCAGTTAATTTTACTTTTGATGATATTGATGAAGGTATTAAGTTTGCACATAATTTGAATAAAAAAGTATATGTAACTGTAAATATTGTATTACATAATAAAGATGCTGTAATGGTAAAAAATTATGTTGAAAAATTAGAAGAACTTAATGTAGATGGTATTATTGTAAGTGATCCTGCGGTTATTAAAATAGCAAAAGAAAATACTAATCTTGATATTATTTTATCTACTCAACAATCTTTATTAAACTATGAAGCATTATCTTTTTATGAAAAAGAAGGTGTAAAAAGAGTAGTTTTAGGTAGAGAGTGTACGAGAGATGAAATAAAGGAATTAATTGAAAAATTAAATATGGAAATAGAGTGTTTTATACATGGTGCAATGTGTGCTTGTTATAGTGGTAGATGTGTTATGTCTAATTTTTTAACTAATAGAGATGCTAATCGTGGTGGATGTGCTCAAATATGTAGATGGAATTTTAATTTATATGATGAAAATAAAAAAGAAATAAAAGGTGATAAAGCATTTACTTTTTGTTCTAAAGATTTATGTATGATAGAGTATATTCCAGATATGATTGATATAGGTATAAAATCATTTAAAATAGAAGGTAGAATGAGATCTGCTTATTATATTGCAACTGTTGTTAGTACTTATCGTAAAGTAATAGATGAATATTATGAAAATAAGGAAAATTATAAATTAAATGAAGAATATGTTAAAATATTAAATAGATGTGCTAATAGAGATAGTATAGTTCAGTTTTATAATGGAAAATATGATAGTACTTGTAGTTATTATAATAATAGAGTTGAAGTATCTAATCAAGATTTCTTAGGTATAGTTTTAGATTATGATGAAAATACAAAGTTAGTTACTTTAGAACAAAGAAATAGTTTTAAAAAAGGTGATGAAGTAGTAATATTTGGTCCAAATCATGAAAATATTAGCTATAAAATAGATAAAATGTATGATGAAGAATTAAATGAAATAGATAGTGCTCCACATCCTAGACAAATAGTTAAATTTTATATAGATAAAAAATTAGATAAAAATGATATGATGAGAGTAAAGTTTTA
>CAYWQZ010000112.1:0-3177 GCA_964460565.1 uncultured Mycoplasma sp. | reverse complement strand
TTTTTCTCTTTTTTAGTTTTTGGCTTATTCCAGTTATTTTTTAAAAAATGTTTGCCACAAAAAATATTAATAAATAAATAAGGTCCTGATTCTATAAAAGCAAGTAAATGTCCTTTGGCCCACCTTACTCTTTGTCTTAATGCTATTTTTAAATTAGTTGGTTGTTCATCATAAAATACAGCCTCATTTTGATATGTTATTTGATATCCTTGTGCAACTGCATCAGCAGTTAATGCTCTATCTTCAGTAAGTGAAGTGTAATGCCAACCATCTTTAACTATTTCACTTGCAAACAAAAATCCTGTACCTTGAATGTTAGTGGCAAGTCTTAAAACTGATCTTGGTCTATGATTTGCTCTTATAGATCTAATCCAATGTAATGCATATGTAGAAGATATCCAGTTTTCATCAAAATTTTTTGTATTTCTATATGAAGTTATAATTTTTTCTCCAGAATCAAATGCATCATTCATTTTACTTATATAATCACTCTTTAATAAATTATCAGCATCAAACACAAAATATCCTTCAAAACTTAGTCTTCCATAATCTTCTTCTATTTTATTAAATAAAAACTCTAGTGCATATCCCTTTGTTTTATGTTTATCATTAAACCTTTCATAACATATTGCACCTTTCTTTCTAGATATTTCTGCAGTTTTATCAGTGCAATTATCTGCTACTACAAAAACTGTAATTAAATCTTTTGGATAATCCTGTTTATTAATACTATCAAGTAAATTACCAATAACTTTTTCTTCGTTTCTAGCAGAAATTACTATACCGTATTTATGATTATTTCTGCTTTTTTTAAATTTTCTAGTAAAAAAGACTCCAATTATAATATAAAAAGTTTTATACATAAGCATAACAGATAACACTTTACCAATTATATTATATATATTTTTAAAACTTAAATAATTATCTCCAATAAAACTAATAATATTACTCATAATACTCCTCAATTCATATTTATTGTATCATGTAAAATATTAATTGTCTATTTCTAAATAAAAAAAATAATAAAATAATAATTTAAGATAATCTACGAAAATTTATCGTTTGTGGTAATTTTTATCATTTGATTTACACAAATAATAAAAATATGATATACTTATAAAGATGTTGTTATAAGAGGTGTAGTAAATGAAAAGAAAATTAAATAAAAATTATACATTCATTAAAAAATATTTCATAATTATAAAAAATTATCTAGTATATAATAAAGAATTTCTAATATTAGGATTCTCATTATTTATATTAGATTTTAGTTTAAGAGCATATTACTATGATACAATTAAATTTTATAAAATATATAAATTTATGCCTAATTATTTTAGTATTATGTGGATATTTTTAATATTAGGTTTACTAAAAACACTTAAAGGTAAAAAAGGTAAAATTATTTATATAATTAGTTATATAATATCACTAGCTTTATTCTTAACTCATTCTATATATTTTTCATACTTTAATACCTATTTTGATTTTGGTACTCTTAAAATAGCAGGAGAAGGTATGGAATATATGGGTACTATTTTAACTAATATTAAACCTTGGATAATAATGGTTACTTTAATTAGTGTTATTTCTTCTATTCATGGTTTAAGAAATTTACAAAATAATGGTAAAGCTAATATTAAAAAATTATGTATTGTTATAATAAGTTTTCTATTTTTAAATTTAACTGCTCCATACTTATATGGCAATAAATCTACTTCAGTAGAATGGAGTGACTGGAGAAATCCACGTATTATTTATGATTCATTTAATGACAATAATAAAAGTATGATGGTATCAGGTATGTATGAATATACTCTAAGAAATATATATGTTAACTTTTTTAGAGATAATCAAAGTGTTACAGAAGAAGAACAAAAACTTTTAGAAGAAAATTTTAAAGAAAATACTTTAAATACTTCAAATAAATATACTGGTATATTTAAAGATAAAGATTTAATAATAATACAATTAGAAAGTATTGATGATTTTTTAGTTACTAAAGATATAATGCCTACTTTATATAAATTAAAACAAAATTCTCTTAACTTTAGTAATCACTACTCTTTTACATCAGGTGGAGGTTCTACTTTTAATTCAGAATTTATGGTTAATACTGGCTACTCTACTGCGTATAACTATAATGAAGGAGCATATTTATTAAGTAGAAATAATTATTCTTATTCTTTACCTAATTTACTTAAAAATGAAGGTTATAATGTTAATGCCTTTCATATGAATACTAAAGAGTTTTATTCTAGAGGAGTTAATTATAAAAGTTTTGGTTATAGTAATTATTATGGTTTAAAAGATTTAGGTACTTATAAAGATAATTCTTATTGGTTAGATACAGAATTACTAAAAAATGAAAAATTTAATAATTTAATATTTGATAACGAAGGTTTATCTATGTCATATATTATTACTTATTCAGCTCATATGCCATTTAGTTCAGAAAAAGGAACTTGTTCTTTGCTTACCGATAAAGAAGGTTTATCTGAATACGATTGTTTAAAATTACAAGCAAGAGAAACAGATAATTTCATTAAATTATTACTTGAAAACCTAGAACAAAGAGGAAAATTAGATAACACTGTACTTGCTATATTCTCAGATCATTATTTATATACTTTAGAAGATAAAAGTTTACTTGATAAATTTAAAACAACTGATAATAATTTAATTAATAAAACACCATTTATTATATATAATAATGGTAATATAAAAGAAAATATTAAAAATGTTAATTCACAACTTGATATCTTACCTACTTTACTTAATTTATTTGGAATAGATTATTATACTAACTTTTATTTAGGACAAGATATATTAAGTAATAACTATATACCTATTGTTTATTTTTCAGATGGTTCTTGGTATAATGGTTCAACTTATGTATATAATGGTGAAGAGGTAATTGGTAAAAAAATAAGTAAAAATAATATTAATAAAATGAATGATTATGTAAAATCTAAGATGAACTTAAATAATGCTGTTTTAAAATCTAATTATTTTGAAATAGTAGATAAAAAAATAAAAGAAGAACAAAAACTTTTAGAAGAGCAAAATAATAAAATAGAAAATAAAGAAATAAAAGATTAATCAAAAAATTAATCTTTTATTTTGGAATCACCAGTCTTATAATCTATTTCTATACCATCTTGTACGTTATAAATA
>CAYWQZ010000111.1:0-3177 GCA_964460565.1 uncultured Mycoplasma sp. | reverse complement strand
TTCATATAATCTATAATCTAAGTCTTTATTCTTCAAATTTTTCTTACATATATAAACATAATTGTTCCATCTCCCTTAAAGTACTTTTGAATTCTGAAAAGCAATAAGTTATCATTGCAAACATATTAAATGGATTATATCCTTTTCTTCCAGCAAAAGTTGATTTATTAGAAATGCTAATTTTATTTATTAATTTTCCAACACCAGATTTTTCTAAAATTTTTAAAAATTTGTCTATTTTTTCAAATTCCTCATCACATTTACTTGAGGGGACTAGAAAAATAGAACTTTTTATAGTAAAATAGTTCATGTGATACACATCCTTAGACAAGATTATGTATCACATAATAGTCCTGAAAACATATGTTTTCAGGATTTTAATATTTAATTTTAAAAAAAAGGCTATCGAAAATTATTTATTTAATTTCCCGACAGCCCCTGAAAATAAAATTATTATTATAAAAATTAAAAAGGAACTAGTCCAACCGACTAAAACAAAGACTAGTTCAAATTAAAACTAACAAAAGGTATTAACCCTCTTGCTATTTCATTATAAAATAAAAAATATAAAAAAGTCAAGTAAAAACTAAAATCTCAGCAAAAAAAATTTAGAAACAATTTCTAAACTTTTTAATCTAATAATTCATCTATTCTAGATAATTCTTCATCTATTTCAAGTAAAGATATTTGATGACTAGGTTTTACTTCTTTAACTTCCTTTATTTCTTCTTTCTCTTCTAATTTAACTTCTTCTTGTTCTTTTTCTAAAGAAGTAATCATAAATACATCATATATTTTATCTTTAGAAATAGTGCTACCGGTTTTATATCTATCACTAATAGGTAAATCAGTATTTTTTATTTCTTCTATTTTATTATTTAACTTAATACCAAAATGTTTCTTATTATCTGTTATAAAAACATTAATTATATGATATGGATTAGTTTTAACTTCTCTTAAAAGTAATAAACCTCGTCTTGCTCTTGTACTTTTTTCAAATAAATTTAATTTTACTCTTTTAGCAGTTTCTTTATCTGTAAAGATAGAAACATATTCTAAATCTTTATCAAAATTTATTGTTCTAACAACATAATCATCTTTAAGTCCAATTGATTTAACACCACTTGATTTAATACCAGAAGTTGGTACTTCATCAATATCAAACCATAAACTATATCCATTATAAGTTGTAACCATAATATCATTATATTTACCTATAAAAGCATCTACTACTTCATCACCATCTTTTAATTTCATACAAGATATTGGTTTTGTGTAACGATTAACTTTAAACTCACTTAATTTAGTTTTCTTTATCATACCATTTTTACTAGATAAAACTATATCTTTATCTATATTAAAATCTCTTACTAAAATACTACTTATAATACTTTCATTTTCTTCTATTTTAATTATATTACTAATATGTTTACCTAACATTTTCCATTTAATATCAGGTATTTCATGTACTGGTAAATATAAATAATTACCTAAGTTAGTAAATAATAACAAAGTATCTAAAGTACTAGCCTCATATAAACCAATTATATAATCATTTTCTTTTAGAAGTGGTTCTTCACTATTAGATAAATAACCTCTTTTACTTGTTCTTTTTACATATCCATCTTTAGTTACTAACACTACTACATCTTCTTTAGGTATCATTTTAGTAGTATCTATTTTTATTTCTACTTCATCATCAGTAATAAGTGTTTTTCTAGGAACATCATACTCTTTTTTAATATTTTTAAGTTCAGTTTTCATAACTTTTTTAAGTTCTTCTTCTTCATGCATTATTTTATTTAATCCTTCAATAATAAGTTTTAAATTCTTTGCTTCTTCTTCTAATAAAACCATATCAGTATTACTTAAACGATATAATTGTAATGTTACTATAGCTTCAGCTTGTTCCATAGTAAATGAAAATTTCTTTACTAAATTTTCTTTAGCGTCACCTTTATTTTTACTTTGTCTAATAGTCAATATTACTTCATCTAAAATAGAAACTGCTTTTATTAAACCTTCGACTATATGTAAACGTTTTTCTGCATGATTTAAATCAAATTCTGTACGATGAAGTACTACTTCTTTAAAATGTTCTATATAAGCATCTATAATATCAAGTACTGATAAAAGTTTAGGTCTTCTTTTTACTATAGCAATCATATTATAATTATATGAAGCTTGAAGATCAGTATTTTTATATAAATAATTAAGTATTAAATTAGGATCTATTTCTTTTTTAATTTCAATTACTATTCTAAGACCATCTTTATCTGATTCATCACGAACTTCAAGAATACCATCTATTTTTTTATCTATTCTAATTTCATCTATTTTTTTTACTATATTTACTTTTAATACATCATATGGTATTTCTGTTACAACAAGTAATGTTTTATTCTTTTCTTTTTCTATATCCACTTTAGAACGAACAAATATTCTTCCCTTTCCAGTAGTTAAAGCACTTTTTAATCCTTCTTTATCAAGTACTATTCCTCCAGTAGGAAAATCTGGTCCTTTTACTATATCAAGTATTGTATCCATATGACAGTTTGGACTATCTATTCTTTTAATTGTTGCATCTATTATTTCTCCTAAATTATGTGGAGGTATATTAGTAGCATAACCTGCTGATATACCTGTTGTACCATTCACTAAAAGATTAGGATATTTTGCAGGAAGAACAGTAGGTTCTAGAATGGAATCATCAAAGTTTGGGGCAAATAAAACTGTATTTTTATCTATATCTTTTAAAAGTTCATTAGATATTTTAGATAAACGTGCTTCAGTATAACGATATGCTGCTGGAGAATCACCATCTATTGAACCATTATTACCATGCATTTCAATAAGTGGATTTTTAATTTTCCAATCTTGTGATAATCTAACCATTGCATCATATATACTAGTATCACCATGTGGGTGGAAAGAACCAATTACATCTCCAACTGTTTTAGCACTTTTTCTATAAGGCTTATCATATGTATTTCTACCAATATACATTGCATATAATATTCTTCTTTGTACTGGTTTTAAACCATCTCTAACATCTGGTATAGCACGATCTTGTATAATATATTTTGAATATCTACCAAATCTTTCTCCCATTATCTCTTCTAAAGAATAATCATATATTTTCTCTATTATGTTTTTCATAACATCACCTATAATATA
>CAYWQZ010000110.1:0-3179 GCA_964460565.1 uncultured Mycoplasma sp. | reverse complement strand
ACTAATATTAATGATAAAGATGTAGTAATATTAATATGTGATGATAAAGAAAAAAGTTATGCAATGGTAGAAAAAATTATAAATGGATATGATAAATTTATTAAGTTAAAAGAAAAAGATACAGTATTTATATCTGAACCAGTTTATCCTGGAAATGAAAAGAAAATTGCTAAAATAGTAGATGATTTATCAAGACTTGATGTAGATACTATTACACTTTCATCTAAAAAACATTTATTACATCATGCTTCTAGTGAAGATTTAATGCAAATGATAAATTTAATGAATCCTAAGTATTATATGCCTGTAAAAGGGGAGTATCGTTATATGTATATGAATGCTTCTATTGCAGAACAAACAGGTATGAATAAAGAAAATATTATTTTAAAATTAAATGGTGAAGTAGCAACATTTGTTGATGGTAAATTAACTGAAGATAAAGAAACAGTTCCTATTGATGAAATACTAATAGATGGTAATTCTTCAGATGATATTGGAGAAATAGTTTTAAAAGATAGAGAATTATTAAGTAATAATGGTATAGTAGTAGTAAGTTCAACAATAGATAAAAAAACAAAAACAATTCTTGCTAATCCACAGATACTTACAAGAGGATTTATTTATGTAAAAGAAAATTTAGATATGATAGAAAAAAGTGAAATTATATCTAAAAAAGTAATAGAAGCTAATTTAGTTCCAGGTAAAAAAGTAGATTTTACTAAAATAAAACAACAAATTAGAGATGAATTAGGTAAGTATTTTTATAAAGAAACAGGTTCTATTCCTATGATTATTACTGTTGTACTTGAAATATAAAATATTAGAGAGATTGATTTATATCAGTCTCTTTTTACTATCTATATAAAAAAGTAACTAATTTCTAGTTACTTTTTGAATTACTAATTAAATTATTCATATAAGTATTATAATCTTTTTTAAGTTCACTATCTACTATTTCTAATTTACTATTCTTTCTAATTTGTTTTAATGCTTCATAGTATAAAGAACTATCTTCTTCTAATTTTTCATCTACTAAAGTTTCAATAATACTTTCTTTACTATCCTCAAATTTTGGTTTTTCTTTTTCATCTACTTTATAGATAACATGATAACCAAAAGATGATTTTACTGGAGTAGTAGTATATTTACCTTTTTTAAGATTGAAAGCTGCTTTTTCAAATTCTTCAACTGTATCACCAGTAGATATCCAACCTAAATCTCCACCTTTTTCACTATTTGAAGTATCATCAGAATATTCTTTAGCAAGCTTATCCCAATCTTCTCCATCTTTAAGTTTTTTAATTACTTCCTTAGCTTTCTTTTCTGCTTCTTTTTCTGCTTTTTCCTTTTCTTCAGTAGTCATACCATCTAAAGTATCAGGTTCAATTAAAATATGCTTAACATTAATTTCTCCATATACTTCATCTTCATAATACTTCTTAATTTCTTTTTCTTTTAATGTACTTGCTATATATTCATCAACTGCTAAATCTCTTTTATAAGTAAGTGATAAATATTCCTTAAAATCATCTTCAGTTTCATAACCATAATAGTTAATAACTTCTAAATAAGTCATACTATAAGATTCAGCCATTTCCTTAACTTTATCTATTTGCTCCTTAATATAATCTTTTTCATCATCAGTTTCTTCAGTATATTTAGCATCTAATATAGTTTTATCTATTAAATCTACTAAAACACTAATACCATATTTATCTTTTATTTCTTTATATAAAGAATCTACTGATATTTTTCCTTCTTCTAAAGTTGCAACTGCTTCTTCACCACTTTCTAAAGTAGGAATTTTTCCACACCCAACTAAAGTTAACATAACAAGCATTAAAATAAATAATTTTTCTAAGTTTTTCATTTTTATCCTCCTTTAAAAACTATATTTATATCATAACAAAAATAAATATATTTTACAAGAAAATAGTCATATATATTCACAATTTTTTTAGTATCCCATAAAATAATCTAGAACAAGAAAAAAGGAGGAATAAATTATGAACTGTGTTTCATCATCTGCAATTGTTTTAGTTTTATTTATTTTACTAATTATTATACTTGGTGCTTGGATTTAGGAGGTGTATGCTATGGAAAATGAAAAAAACTGTCATGATATACCTTCAGGAACTTGTAGTAACTTTGGTTTAGTAATTGTTGTTGTTTTATACATATTACTTGCTATTATCCTAAGTTCATTTACGACTTACTAGCATGCTTCAAAAATAAAAGGGGTAGATACCTTTTA
Source organism: uncultured Mycoplasma sp. (assembly GCA_964460565.1). GTDB lineage: Bacteria > Bacillota_I > Bacilli_A > RF39 > UBA660 > HGM10836. The sequence goes on along the minus strand of CAYWQZ010000110.1, from coordinate 925 downwards.
TTTTTGTTTGGCAATATTTAATACAAGACCTATTAAAATCATATAAGATAATAAGCTTGATCCTCCATAACTAATAAAAGGAAGAGTAATTCCCATGATTGGTAAAATACCAATTGTCATATATGTGTTTTGTATTTGTTGATATAAAAGAATACTAAAAGTACTAGTAAGAATTAATTTATAAGAAAGTTTATTCGTTTTATTACTTATATTTAAAATAGTTAAATCAAAAATACTAAAAGTAATAAATAAAATAAAAGCTCCGATTAAACCAAAACAAGTAACATATGAAGCAAAAATAAAATCTGTTTGTAATTCTGGAAAGTAAAGTAAGATTTTATTAAAACCATTACCAAACAAACCACTTGATGAAATACTAATTAAAGAATTACTAAGTTGCATTCCGGAAGAAGAAGTCCAATCAAAAATACGATCTAAACGATAGAAAAAACTATTTCCTAATAAATTAATAAATATTTCTTTTTGAAAAAAATATAAATATAAAAAACCACCTCCAAAAAGAAGAATAATAAAAAATAATAAAATAAACCATCTTAATTTAATACCTGAAGTAAAAAGCATAATTAAAGTTATAATAAAATAAATAATAACCGCTCCAGTATCAGGTTCTAAAAAAGTTAAAATCGTAGGAACTAAAAAAATAATAATACTTTTTAAAATTATTAAAAAATCAGTTTCTTTCTTTTTACTATTAGTAATTACTTGAGCAAGAAAAAGAATAAGACTTATCTTCATAAATTCACTTGGTTGAAACCCTCCGATTAAAGGTAAATAAAGCCATGCTTTAGAACCATTTGTTTCATTACCAAAGATTAAGACAATAATTAAAAGAAAAACATTAAAAATATATAAAAGATAACTATTTTTAAGTAGTTTATTTAAATCAAATTTACTTATAATAAAA
>CAYWQZ010000109.1:0-3219 GCA_964460565.1 uncultured Mycoplasma sp. | reverse complement strand
GAAATAGAAAAAGTAGAAGTACCCGATACCTTTTCACCTTTAAATTACCTTTTAGTAGGAGGAGGACTAATTATTCTTCTAGGTGGAGTATTTTTAATCTATAAAGGTTTTAAAAAAGAAAAATAAATGAATAAATTAAAATTAATTATAATATTTTATAGTTAATTTTTTTATTTACTTTTAAATTTATAAATGCTATAATAACACATGTGTGAAAGGTGGGATATAATGAAATACAACAATAATTTAGTAAAAATTAATTATAATAATAGTTTTGAAAGACTAACAGATGAAGTAAAAAAATATAAAGAAAAAAACAAAAATGCTAACATTATATCTCTTAGTATTGGAGATGTATCCTTACCAATTACTAAACCTATTATAGATAAAATGAAAGAAGCAGTTGAAGAATTAGGAGATGAAAAAACATTTAAAGGATATGGAGCACACTTAGGATATGATTTCCTAAAAAGAGCTATTTTAGATAATGAATATAAAAACTTTAACTTTGATTTAGAAGAAATATACATATCTAGTGGCACTAAAAGCGATGTAATTAATATTTTAGAACTATTTGATATAAATTCTAAAATATGTATTTTTGATCCTACATATCCAATATATATAAATGGTTCCTCTATCTTAAATAGAAATATAAGTATCATCAAAGGATATCCCGAAAATGATTTTTTACCATCTATTCCCAAAGAAAAATATGACATCATATACATGTGTTCTCCAAACAATCCCGTTGGTATTATGTATCCTAAAACATATTTAGAAAAATGGATAAAATATGCTAAAGAAAATAATTCTATTATTCTATATGACAATGTATATAGTAACTTTATAAACGATTCAAATAAAATAAAATCAATATATGAAATAGAAGGTGCAAAAGAAGTTGCTATTGAATTTAGAAGTTTTTCTAAAAGTATAAGTTTTAGTGGTGTTAGATGTTCTTATTATATAATTCCTAATAACATAGATAAAAACATTAATAAAATTTGGAGAAAAAGAGTAATTAATAGATTTAATGGTGCATGTTATATCGCACAAAAAGGAGCTCTTGGAGTATATGATAAAGAAGTACAAAAACTTATTGATTCTAATATAAAATATTATTTAGATAATGCTAAATATCTAAAAGAAACATTTGAAAAAAATGGTTTTAAAGTATGGGGTGGGGTAGATGCACCTTATCTTTGGGTTGAAATAAAAGAAAAGACTAGTTCATGGGAAGAATTCTATTTCTTTTTAGAAAAACTTAATATCATAATAGTACCAGGTATTATATTTGGAGAAGAAGGAGACAACTACTTTAGAATATCATCACTTGGTAAAAGAGAAGACATAAATAAAGCACTAGGAAGGATTAACGATTATTATGACAAAAAAATTTAATATATCTCTTATCATAAGCCTAATACTAGGTATAATTTTAGGATATTATTTTCCTAGTATAGCAAATAAATTATCATTTATTGGAACAATATATATAAACTTACTAAAATTCATGATAATCCCCATCCTTATTACTTCCATAACTGTCACTATTTATAATTCAATAAAAACAAAAAATAAAATACTTCCTAGAACACTTATAACATTTCTAATTATGTTTATTTCATCTTTTTTAATTACATCTTTATTAGTAATTTTAATAGAACCATCAAAAAATATAGAAATAGTTAACACCTTAAAAGATGTAGAAACCACTAATATAAGTATATCCCAAATTATTACTAATTTATTTCCAAGTAACATAATAACAATGTTAGAAGAAAATTCCACATTTCAAATTATATTGTTTTCTGTAATATTTGGTATTTGTGCTAGCAAAGTAGAAAGTGGTAATAAAATAATTAAAGTATTTGATAGTTTAAAAGATATATTCAGTAAATTACTAGAGTACATTATGTATTTAACTCCAATTGGTGTACTATTTTTAATAGGTAATATAGTATCAACTTATGGCACAGAAATTATTAAAAATGGTATAAGTTACATCGCAACAGCTTATTTATGTAGCATTATTGTTTTAATACTAGTAATGATTTTACCAGTTGCAATAATTACTAAAACTAATGTACTAAAATATATAAAAAAACTAAGTAAAGTATGGTTAATTACAATGACTACTTGTTCTAGTTCTGCAACCCTTCCTTATACAATAAAAGTATGTAATGAAGAACTTAATATCAAAGAAGAAGTAACTAATATAGTTGTTCCTTTAGGTTGTACTATTCATATGTGTGGTGGAGCAGTTTCATTTGCTTTACTTGGATTATTTTCCGCTTCATTATTTAATATTCATGTAGACGTATTAACATATCTTTTAATGCTAACAAGTGCAACTTTAATAAATATGGCAGCACCAGGTATCCCAAGTGGTGGAGTAGTAATTGGAGCAACTTACTTATCAATACTAAATATTCCTCTTTCATTCATTGGACCATATACTGCTATATACAAAATTCTTGATATGGTGTATACTACACTTAATGTAACTGGAGATATAAGTGCTAATATGATAATAAATCATATAAATAATAAAGAAAATAAAAAATAAAGAGGTGTTTATTATATGTTTGAAATTATAAAAGATACATTACTAGATACTTTAAAACTATTACCATTCCTATTTGTAGCATTTTTAATTATAGAATTAATCGAACACAAATTAGATAGTAATAAAATAATAAAAAAATCAGGCAAATATGGTCCAATTATAGGTAGTTTACTTGGAGCATTTCCACAATGTGGTTTTTCAGTTTTAGCAACTAATTTATATGTTACAAGAGTTATAACTTTAGGTACTTTAATATCAATTTATTTATCTACTAGTGATGAAATGTTACCCGTTTTACTAAGCCATAATGTAGATATCATAATTATATTAAAAATAATAGGATTAAAAATACTAATTGGTATGATAAGTGGCTTTATTATAGATTTAATTTTCAGAAAAAAAGTAGTAAAAACCAATTATGAAATATGTGACGAAGAACATTGTAATTGCAAAAATGGTATTATAAAATCTTCACTAATTCATACTTTAAAGACAGGATTATTTTTAATTTTTATTACCTTTATTCTTAATATTATATTTGAATTTTTTGGAGAAACTTTTATATCTAAATTATTCTTAAAAAATAGCATTTTTGCACCATTTATTTCTAGTTTAGTTGGACTTATACCAAATTGTGGTTCTAGTTT
>CAYWQZ010000108.1:0-3234 GCA_964460565.1 uncultured Mycoplasma sp. | reverse complement strand
ATGTCTTATAGTTCTTCTTATTAATCTCCTTAAAATATAACCTTGATCTGTATTACTAGGTTTAATCATTGCATAATCTGCACTTATAAATACTGATGTTCTAATATGATCTGCAATTATTCTCATTTCTTTTTCATTACCATTATAAGGTTTATTACTTATTTTTTCTATTAATTTAATTACATCTATCCAAACACTAGATAAGTAATTATCGTTTACTCCTTCAAGTATTGCAGTAGTTCTTTCTACTCCCATACCAGTATCTACATTTTTCCTTGGAAGTGGAGTAATTGTACCATCTTCGTTATGTAAATACTCCATAAAAACATCATTCCATATTTCTACCCATCTATCATCATTTACATCAAATGTTGCCGGTACTTCATCATCACTTCTAAAATAAAACATTTCGGTATCAGGTCCGCATGGTCCAACCATTTCAAAATTAGGCCAAAAGTTATCTTCGATTGTTTCTACTATTCTTTCTTCTTTAATACCTAAACTTTTCCATATTTCTTTTGCTTCACTATCTTTTGGTGCAATATCATTTCCTTTAAATACTGTAACTGCTAAACGTTCTACTGGAATATTAAGTACTTGTGTTAAAAATTCAAAACTCCATGTAATTGCTTCTTTTTTAAAGTAATCTCCAAGAGACCAGTTACCTAACATTTCAAAAAATGTATGATGTGTTGTATCTCCAACTTCATCTAAGTCATTAGTTCTAATACATTTTTGATAATCACATAATCTAGTACCAGAAGGATGTTTTTCTCCTTTTAAATATGGAGTAAGTGGTTGCATACCTGCTGTATTAAATAATACTGTATTATCATTTTCAGGTACTACTGGACTACTAGGTATTTGAATATGTCCTTTTTCTTTGAAAAAATTTATATATAAGTCTTTTAAATTCATACTACTTCCTCTTTTTCTATTATTTCTTTTACTTTAATCTTCAAATCATCAAGTGTTCCGTCATTTAACACTTTATAATCATAATCATCAAAACTATCAAGTGCTATTTCAGTAAAATGTTGTTGTTCTTTTTCTGATAATTCACTTTCAAAATTAGTTCTTTTTACATTTATAGAAACTACATCATCAAATTTCTCTTTTGGTGTAATAATTTCTATAGGTTCTCTTACATCAGATATTACTGCAATATCATAAAAGTAAGATAAAACTTTAATATCTTCCATTATTCTATTTACATGAAACATAGGATCTATTTTTTTTCTAATTATTTCAGTTCCAAGTTCTTGGAGTAAACTTCTAGGTTTAGTTTCTTCTTTTCCATCCCAACCAAAATATGTTTTAGCATAATATTTTATATAAGAACCATATCCTATTTCACATACTTTTTTACCTTTATTTTCATATTCTTCTTTAATAAATTCTCCAACAGTTGATTTACCATTACGAGCTTTACCACTAATTAAATAGATTTTCATTCTTCTACCTCTTTATTTTTTAATTTAACTATTAAGTCGTATTTTTCATCAAAGTAATTAACTATAACTTTAATACCCGATATAATTGGAGTAGCAAGTATCATACCTACTATACCAAATAAATATCCAAATACTAGAAGTCCAATCATAATTGTTACTGGATGAAGTTTCATTGTTTTACCCATAATTAATGGTTGGAAAACAATTGAATCAAGTTGTTGAACTACAAAACATATAACTGCTGTTATTACTCCTACAAAAGGGCTTACTGTAAAACCTACAATAACTGCGATACCACCACCAAGCCATGGACCAATATATGGAATAATATTAGTAATACCACATATTAAACCAAATAACATTGGTGAAGGAAGACCAGCTATTTTAAAAGCTATTGTTGAAATAATAAAGATAACTAAGGAAATTAAAAGTGTTCCTCCGACAAAATCTTTAAATGTTGAATCAAGTCTTGATGATATTTCATATATACTATTATGATATTTTTTAGGTACAAAATCAAGGATATGTTTTACACCATTAAAATCAATAAGTAAGTAGAAACCAATAATAAGTCCAAGTAAGAATGTTCCTATACTAGATACTAACCCAGTAGCAAAATCTATAAGTACTGTAGGCAAACTAGTAGTTAAACTTAAACTAATATTTTCTATAGCACTGTAAACATTTTTTTCTACTGAACTTAAATCTATTCCACTACTACTAAATTTATCAAATGTATTATGTATAAAATCTGATATTTCTAAGAATAAACTAGGTAATAAACTAATAAAATCATTAGTTTGCTTATATAACATTGGTGCTACTATTCTTAAAAATAAATAAAGCACTACAATAAATATAAAGAATACAAATATTGAACCTATTACTCTTTTAATACCCTTTTTTTCTAATTTTTTAACCGGACTATTTAATAACCATGCTATAACCATACCTATAAATAAAGGAGATATAACTTTTAAAATATTTAGTAATATATCAAATATTTTTAAACTTTTACATAAATACAAACCAATTAGTATAATTGCAAGTATCATAGTAATAAATAATACTTTTAATATTTTATTACTTAGAGAAATACAATCATTTAATTTTTCATAATCAAGTTCTTTTTTCTTTTTTAACATAATTTAACCACCACTAGTATTATAACATCAATTACTATATTTAACCATACTTTTTATAAAAATATATCTATTAATAGTATAACTAATTTGCATATAAAATATAAAAAATGTATAAATTTTACCATTATAATTTTAAATAAGATTAGATGTTTACTATAAATACAAAAAGCATCTTCCATAATACTTAATCTTTATAACTATATTTCATTTCTGCCTTTTTAATCATTATAATTAAAATATGACAAAAAATACAGAAAATTAATTTCTATTTTTGCTACAACTTATCATTTTTCAATAATTTAATATCATCAGTCAATAAACCAATTATTTCTTCATCTAAACTTGCTTCAGCAACCTCTTTTAAATAATCTTCCATAATTTTTTATCCCACCATGGTATACCATAAATATTATTTAATAATTTTTTCCATTTAATCAAAAAAAGATTAACTATAAATTAATCTTTAATTAGAGAATTTATTTCTTTTATAGATAATTTTGTTACTTCAGATATTTTATTAATATCCATTTGCATAGAAAGTAAAGATTTTGCTACCTTTAATTTTTCTTGTTTTACGCCTTGTTTTATACCATCTTCTACGCCTTCATTATATCCAGTTTCTCTTGAGGCAAGCA
>CAYWQZ010000107.1:0-3264 GCA_964460565.1 uncultured Mycoplasma sp. | reverse complement strand
CCTTCCGAGGACCAAAGGCAGAAATAATAAAAAGATGTGTAAAAAAATATAAGAAGAAACAATAAGCGTGGTATATGAACGCACAAGATATTGAGCGTGTGAGGTTTTTGCAGGAATTAAATAAGTAAGAAACCCTTATTCTACCTGAATGGTAGAACAAGGGGCGAATAAAAAATATAACTAATTATTATCATAGAACTCACTAAAAGAGTTCTTTTTCTTATTCAAAAATAACTAATTATTTCATACACTTAATTAGGTGACAATATGATTGATAAAATAAATAAAATAATATGGGCTATTGCTATAGCAATGATATTTATAAATAGTATATATTATTCATTTAAATTAAAATTCCCTCAGTTAAGATTTAAAAAACTATTTACATCATTAAAAGAAGAAAACAAACAAAAAGATGAAATAAGTGCTAAAGACACCCTACTAATATCTCTAGCTTCCAAAGTAGGAGCAGGCTCTCTTGCAGGTATAGCATTTGCTATTTACTATGGTGGTATAGGAACAATATTTTGGATATGGATTTCCTCATTTTTTGCTTCCATAAATTGTTTTATTGAAAACATTTTATCAACTATATACAAAGAAAAAGATGGTAATTACAATAAAAGTGGTCCTGCATACTATATAAAAAAAGGCTTAAACAAAAACAAACTTGCTATCATATACTCCTTATTAGCACTTCTAGCATATATATTAGGTTTTATTTCAATACAAAATAACACCATAGTAACTCTAACTACTGATATGTATAATATAAACAAAATAACTATTTCATTAATTGTAACTATTATATCTAGTATAATAATAATCAAAGGAATAAAAACAATCTCAAATATCTGTAACAAAATAGTACCTATTATGTCATTTCTATATCTAACACTAGGTCTAATAGTTATAATAACAAACATAAACCAAATACCTACTATATTAATAAATATAATAAAAAGTGCTTTTAATACCAAAAGTATCTCCGGAGGAATAATATACACTCTAATAATAGGTATGCAAAAAGGAATATTCGCTAGTGAAGCCGGAGTAGGTACAAGTGCTATATCCTCTGGAGCAACCTCAAATAAAGATTATAAAAAACAAGGATATATAGGAATAATAGAAACATACTTTATAAGTTTATTTATAACAACTATAACAGCATTTATAATAATCCTAACCCCATTTAATAACTTTAATCTAACTAATATTAATGGAATAGAATTAACAAAATATTCATTCTTCTATCACTTCGGTCACTTTGGAGAAATAATGCTTTTAATAATATTAATACTATTTTCCTTTTCCACTATTATAACAGTATATTACTACGGAGAAAGCAACCTAAAATTTCTAACCAAAAACAAACAATTAATAAAAATCCTAAAACTAATAACTATAATTTCCTTATTCACTGGAGGAATAATATCCTCTAACTTTATATGGATTACTGTAGATATTTTTGTAGGTATACTAGCAATAATAAACATTTATTCATTATTTAATTTAAAAGAAAAAGTAATAGAAAAATACTATAAATAACTTGACAAATAATATATAAAAATCTATTATAAAAATACTTGTAGAAGAGGTGAACTATGAATAAAACCCAAAATATATATAAAATAATATTTGAAGAATTAGAACAAAAACAATATATAGAACTAATACATCAAGAAAACTTCAACTGTATAAATATAAAAATAGGAAAACAAAGTAAACAAATTATTTCAGTAATAATGAGTTTAGAAACAAATAATCAAATAGAATTCCAAAAAGCTGAATATATACTAGAAAAACAAAAAATATGGGAAATAATAGAACAATATATATTAAATATTAAAGAAAAAAAAGAATTAATAAATAAATTAATAATGTTATATTTAAAAAATAATATAATAGAAAAAGAATATGAAAATCTAATTCAAATATTAAAAACAAGTTTACTATCATCAAGAATAAGAAAAAAATATAGTTATAAACAAAAATGTTAATAACTATATTTTTATTAATATATTTATTCATAATTATTAATTATTAACAATTAAATAAAAAAATGCTATACTAAATACAGAAAGAGGGTAATAATATGATAACTGAAAAATGGGATAATCTTCTAAAAGAAGAATATGAAAAAGAATATTTTAAAAAGTTAATAGAAAGAATAAACAAAGAATATGAAATAAAAACAATTTTTCCTCCTAAAGGAGAAGTATTTAATGCTTTTAAATTAACAGAATATGATAATATAAAAGTAGTAATTTTAGGACAAGATCCATATCATGGTACAGGTGAAGCAGAGGGGTTATCATTTTCAGTAAAAGAGAATATAAAAATGCCCCCATCATTACAAAATATATTTAAAGAATTAAATAGTGATTTAAATTATAATATACCTAAAAACGGTTCTCTAAAAAAATGGGCTAAAGAAGGAGTACTTTTACTTAATAGTATTTTAACAGTAGAAAAAGACAAAGCTTTATCTCACAAAAACTTAGGATGGGAAATATTTACAGACGAAGTAATAAAACTAATAAACAAAAAAGAAACTCCTGTAGTGTTTATTCTATGGGGTAACTATGCAAAAACAAAAGAAAAATATATAACCAATCCTATTCATTATGTAATTAAATCAGCACACCCATCACCCCTATCAGCATATAATGGTTTCTTTAATAGCAAACCTTTTTCTAAAACAAATAATTATTTAATATCAAAAAAGATTAGTCCAGTAAACTTTAAACTAGACTAATCTTTTAATATCTCATAATTTTCCAACTTACGAAGTTTAAAAACTTTCTTACTCTCTAATTTTAACAATTTAAAAATATATACAAAAGGTATTTTATTATATAATTCATTATATTTAATTGAATTAGAATTATAATAATCTTTAAGTCCTTCAATTTCTTCTTCAATACTATTAATATTTCTTAAAATCTCTTTATCTTTCTTCTTAACTTTTTTATCTTCAAAATATTTATTTATATTCCAACTAACATTAAAAATCAAATCTTCTTTTTCAAACAAATCAAAATTATCTTTAATAACATAAGTTTCTTTAATTTTCTGGTCTTTAACACTAACTAATATTTTAACAATTTCTTTATCTTGTCTATCTAAAGCTTCTTCAATATTATTAACACAAACATCAATAACATTACTAAACTCTTTTAATTTTAAATAATTAAATAAAAAAAGTACTCCACAAATAATAACTAAAATTATAATTCCAACAATTAAATATATCATTTAATC
>CAYWQZ010000106.1:0-3283 GCA_964460565.1 uncultured Mycoplasma sp. | reverse complement strand
TATATCCATCACAATTATTGGAGCATACTAGGTATTCATGTTTAGAAGAGTTTTTTTTTCTCATATAGTGATTACAACAACTACAGAAAACTTTGCCAGAGAAGTTGTGAATTTTTCCTGATTTTTTAAGTGGTTTTTTTCTTTCTTTTATAGCTATTTGAACTTTGTTAAATGTTTCTTTATCTATGATGGGTTCATGTGTGTTTTCTCTTTTTATCCATTTATCTTTTGGTTTGTTTATTATTTTGTGATTTTTGTAACTAATGGTGGTTCTTTTTCCTTGAATTAGATGTCCTAGATATAGCTCGTTAGTTAGTATTCTTTTAATAGCGTTTGCATTCCATTTTATTTCTTCTCTTGGTCTATTGCTAATTATGTTTAATTTAATACCTTTTTTGTATTTATAAAGAGAAGGACTGGGAATGTTTTTATTATTTAAGTATTCGGCAATTTTAGTGAAGCCTAAGCCATTTAGATATAAGTTATATATTTCTTTTACGATTAGGCTTGCAAAGGGGTCAATTATTAATTTGTTGTTATTTTGTGTAGATATTTCGTAACCAAATGAAGGGAATGGGGAGATAAATTCACCTTGTTGCATTTTGGAGTTAAAAGCGCTTCTAATGTTATTTGATACATCTTCTAAATACCATTCGTTAACTAATCCGTTTATTTGTCTTGATTTTTTGTTACCTAAATTTAAAGTGTCAGCATTGTCTGAAAGACTAATAAATCTTATGTTCCATTCTTTGAATTTGTTATTAATATATCTTTCAACTATTTCCATATCTCTAGAAAATCTTGATTGGCTTTTACATAAAACAACATTTATTTTTCCATTTTGACAATCTTTAATTAGACGTTCAAACTCTGGTCTATAGGTCCCTGCGCCAGATAAATCTTCATCAATATATTCATCTTCTAAAACAAATTCGGGATTTTTATTAATATAGTCTATTAACATATTTTTTTGGTTTTTAATTGATTCACTTGCTTCATTTTTGTTAGTTTTATCTTTATCTTCATTTGATAGTCTTAGGTAAATACCTACTTTTAAATTATTTATAGTTATCAGTCCTATTGTAATAGTTATATTCTATTTCTTTTATAATATTTGATATTTTTTTATTTATTATTATTTTTAAATTGTTATTTGTTAATTCTTTATTATATATTTCAATTATATTATATTTCAATTTAAACACCTCTTATTAAAGTATATTAAATTTTATTTATAATAGACTTTTAATAAAATGATATATTGCAAATGGATATAGAAAATTAATAGTTTGTTATTTGTTTTTATTTTTTATGAGGTAGTGTTATGATATAATATTTATTATGGATAGGTTTTGTTTATATATTTTTTAGAAAATAGGAAGTTAAGATTATTTAATATTATTTTAATATTTATATATTATTTTATTATGGGAGGAAGATTAAGTATGAAGGAAAAGATTATTATATTTTTAGTTGGATTATTATTAGGTTCTATTATTTCTACTGGTTCTATATATGTTTATTCTTCTGTTAACAGTAGAAATAATCATGATATGAATATGGAAATTTCTGATGATAGAGGTAAGGGTGGTATGAAGGAGAATGATTTTAATACTCCGCCAGAATTACCTAATAATCAGAGTGCTAATTAGAGGTTTGTATGAAGAAAATTGTGAACTATTTATTTGTATTATTTATTGGGGTGTTATCTTTTGTAAGTGTAGTTAGTTCTAAAAATTTTTCTATATATGTTAATATAGAAACAGGTACTATGTCAATTGATGGAGTTAATTATCAAGATATTGTAAAGTATGATGATTTAGAAGAATTTTTAGATGATTATAAAAGTAATAAATTACCTGAAATATATTTAACAAGTTTTTTGTTTGATGGTGTATCTAGTGTTAAAACTTTTGATTTAGATGATTTTATAGAAAGTGGTTCTAATAGTACAAAAATAAAAACTTTGAAGATTAATGTTTTAAATATTAATACTACTGGTGATATAGAACTTACTGGGACTTCAAAGGGTTATATGATTGGAGTAAATACTAATGAGTTAAAGGGTAATATTAATCTTATATTAAATAATGTTAATATTGATACTGATACAAAGAAGGCTCCTTGTGTATATGTATATAATAAGGATATTACTTATACTGATGTAAAGGTTACTATTAAAAGTAAGGCTGGTAGTTTGAATTATATTGAAGGGGGTAAGTTTAAGAAGACTAGTTTAATGGCTTCTGATGAATTAGATAGTTATAGTAAGTATTATAGTGGTGATAATTTATCTAATTATGAAAAGTATAGTTCTTATTATGGGGTATATACAAAAGATGAAATTAAAAATATTTTGTTTGCTTCTGTTACTGCAGATAGTGATGGTTTAAAAGATGGGGATCCATATTATTTTTATAAGGGAAGTGGTGTGATAAGCTCTGATATAGATTTATATTTTGAAGGGGAAGGTTATTTAAAAGTTATTAGTAAAAATAAGGAAGGAATTGAAACAAAAGGTAATCTTGTTTTTAGTGGGGGCACTGGTGATTATGAAATTAATTCTATGGATGACTGTTTAAATACTTCTACTAAGAGTAGTGCAGGTAAAAGTGTTAGAAATAATTTAATTATTGATGTAAATACACTTGTTGCTATAGTAAATGATGAAGGTGATGAGGGAGACGCAATTGATTCTAATGGGATGCTTACTATTAATGGTGGTAATATATATGCTTTTGCTCATTCATCTAGTGGTGATGCAGGGCTTGACTCTGAAAATGGTACTATTATAAATGGGGGTAGAGTTATTGCTACTGGTAATATGGTTGACAGGGTATCAAGTGAATCTAAACAGAATTTTATTTATGTAAGTTTTGATAAAAAACAAGAGAAAGATACACTTATTGTATTAAAAGATCAAGATAATAATATAATTATAGCATTTAAGACTGGCAAAGATATTTCTACATTATTTTATAGTAGTGATGATTTAGATTATGAAAAATTAACTATATATTCAGGTGGCTTTATTGATGGTGAAGAGGTAAATGGTTTATATACAAAGATTAATAGTTATGAAGATGGTTCTATAATAAGTTATAAAGAGATATCTTCGTTTGATGGATTTAAAGAAGATAATTTTATATTGAAATTACTTATTGTAGAAGTGATTAGTTTAGTAATTTTAATAGGATATATTTTAATTAGTAAATATATGTTAAATAAAAAAATACCTAGTTAGTTTTGGTATTTTCTGGTATAATAGGAAAGTCATCCAAAA
>CAYWQZ010000105.1:0-3286 GCA_964460565.1 uncultured Mycoplasma sp. | reverse complement strand
ATTCTTAATAAAATCACTATAACTCATTTCTTCATTAAGAGTAATTATTTTATCACTTACTCTTAAATCACCAAAATCAATGCTTGTAATATCAAATGACTTTAATACTACATCATTATCTTTTAATTCTAATTTACTATTATTAATACTTAAAGTCCCATTGGAACTAATTTTATTTAAACTAAATGTAGAATTTGAAACAAATACATAATCACTACCTATTTTATATTCATCTGAATTTACATATATAAGTTTATAAATATCAATAGTAGTATCATTATACATAATTTTTACTGTATCATTATCTATTACTACTTCACCAATAGATGCTGTGATATAATTAGGATTTACATCTAAATTATATGAATAAACATACTTATCAATAATTTCATAAATATCAGAAGTAACAGTAAATTCTACTATATCATATTCTTTTATTATTTCATTATTTATTAATAACTCTAACTTATTTCCATTAACATTTAATGTAGCATTAGTAACATTAATTTTTGTTGTATCTAAAGCTCCGTTTACATAAATATTACTATCTTCAATTAGATATTTATCTGAACTAATAGTTACTTTCTTAATATTATATGTTTTTAAAACATTATCATTATATACTATTTTTAATTTATTATCTTCTTTTAATAACTCTGCATTTGTTACAACAATTAAATTAGTATCTATATCAGTCATTACTGAATATATATTATCTCCTTTTACATAGTAAGCAGAAATATGTGTCTCTATTAATTTAAGTTTTTTATATGTTTTGCTATTATATTTAACTTCAATTAGATTATTTTCATAGTCATAATCAAAATCTCCAATATTAGTTTCTATTTTACTTAAATCTAATGAAGCAGTACCAATATAGATATAATCATCTGCTACTTCATATAAACCAGAAGTTACTTTTATAGGACTAACTGTATATGCCTTAACAGTATTGCCATTATGTTTAATATTTAATGCATATAATTTATTTAAATATCTGTTTAAAATAGATAAATCTTTTAAATCAATTATTCCATCATCATTTATATCACCTTTTGTTGTATATTCAGGTGGATTATCATAATCGTAATTAACGATATAACTTTTTAAGGCTTCATAATCTTCATTATTTATATTACCATCATCATTAAAATCTGCACTTTCTTTTTCTTGTTCTGTTAAAGTGATTTCATTTGTATATTCTAACGTTAATTTTTCATCAGTGTGTGCTTTGTCTCCAATAACAAATGAGATATCATCTTTATTAAATGTTTTGTCATAATAAATTGTTTCATCATCGTTATTGATAATATACTTATCACTTGTAATAGATAAGGAATTAACATTATATATTTTAATATCTTTATCTTTATACGTTACTATTAATTCTCCTGTAGCATAGTAAACAAATAAATCATCGTCTTCAAATTCTGTATTGTTAACCATAAATTTAATATATTGAGTATCTATATCGAAATCATAAGTTGTTATTGTATCACCTTCGATTGTGTATTTATCTGATTTTAATACTAATTTAGAAATTTCATATGTTTTTACAGTAATACTATTATATTTTAAATATAAATAATTATCTACAATACTAGCATTAGCATTAACAACATTAAGTTTAGCTAAAGAAAATTCTTCATCTATTGTATATACTAAATCATCTTTAATTATATAATCATCACTACTAATTTTAATAATTGGAATAATCTTATATACTTTATCATTATAAACTACTTCTAAATTATTAGTTTCTTTATTTTCATTTAATGTTCCGATATTAGAAGTTAATAAATCAATATCTATGGAATCAGAGCCTGCGAATAAATAACCTTTATTTATATGTGTATATGTACTAGACGTAACTTCAATTAATTTAACAGTATATGTTTTTATGATACTATTATTATATTTAATATTTAAAGTATTTCCAACATACTCGCTAGTTAATGATTCGTTAACATAGTCTTCGCCATTAAATGCAAATGAGATATTTTCTTTATCAAATAATTTGTCATAATAAATAATATTATTTTTTTCATCTATTATATACTCTTCACTACTAATAGATAATGTGTTTACATTAAAAGTTTTAACAAGTTTTTCACCATACATAACTTTCAATTTATTATCAGTATATTCAGTAGTTAAATTTTCATCTTCAAATAATACATTATCTACAGTAAATTTAATATTGCTCTTATCAAAATTAAAATCATAAATGCTAATATTATCACCATCAATTATATACTTATCTGATGAGATATTTATAGTATTAATTGTATATGATTTTATGCTAACACCATTATGTTTAATTACTAAATTACCACTGTCAATTGAATGTCTACCATTAGTAACAGTAACTTTTCCTAAAGAGAAATCATCTAATATTGTATATATACCATCGTCTTTTATTATGTAATCTGTTGTAATTTTTATTATAGGAATTGTTTTATAAGCTTTGTCATTATAAACTACTTCCAAATTATTATTATTTTCTCTTAATGTTCCTATATTTGTTTCTAATTTAGTTAAATCTAAAGTACTAGTTCCTAAATATAGATAATTATCTGTTACAGGATATAAGCCTGAAGTTATATTGATTGATTCTACTTTATATGAAGTAACTTTAACATCATCATATTTAACTATTAATGTATCACTTGTATACTCAGTAGTTATTTGTGTTGTATTATATTCTGCATCTTCTATATCAAATGAGATCTTTTCTTTATCAAATACACCACTATAATAAATAATATTGTTTTCATTATCTACTATATAATCATCACTTGTTGCAGTAATAACGGAAACTACATTAAATGTAGTTTTTACATCAAATGTGTCTTCTTCATTAGAATTTATACTATAAGTAAAAGTTAAATCATGTGTTCCACCCTTATTAAATGTTATTTTTCCTTGTTCATCTATTGTATAATCATCTGATATTGGTTTTACACTTTTATATGATACATCAATTGTATTAGATAATTTTACTGGATTTTTAACTGCAGTTGGTGCATTTATAAGCAATTTTTGTTGAATCTCAAATGGATTATTATTAAAAGCAAAATCTGCTAATAAAGTATTATAACTTAAATCTAGTTCTTTTAAATTATTATTAGATATATTTAAAGTTGTTAATTTTGTATTTTTACTTAAATCTATGTTGGTTAAGGTGTTTTCCCATGCATCAAATCTTACTAAATCTGTATTTTTAGTTAAATTAATTTGTGTTAATTTATTATGATCAACGTATAAATAAGTTAAATCTAATAAT
>CAYWQZ010000104.1:0-3317 GCA_964460565.1 uncultured Mycoplasma sp. | reverse complement strand
TATTTATGATAAAATATTTATTACTTTTACCATTTCTTTTTTTTATAATGTTACTAAATTCTTCACTTTTTTTTACTATGTTTCTTTTTTTCACTTGTACCTCCATAATCAAAAATCCACTTTTTTAGTGGATATTATTTTGATAATGTTTTTCTACCTTTACTTCTTCTTCTATTAATAATACCTGATTTCATACGTGAAAAGAATCCATGTTTCTTTTTTCTTCTACGTTTATTAGGTTGATAAGTTCCTTTTTTCATGAAAACACCTCCAAACTTAATTCGTTATTATTATAAATAATATTGAGGAGGTTGTCAATCTTTTTTTGGGAGTTTGTTAACACTTTTGTTATAAAAGATAGGTTTTTAACTTATTTATTAACAATTATTAGTTAATATTTTTATTAAAAATTAAAGATAAAAAATAGTTATTAACAATTTTAACAGTTATTAACAATTTTTGAATTAACAAATGTTAACAAAAAAATAAAAAAATTGTTGAAATTTGTTAAAAAGTTTTTTAGAATATATATCACAAGGAAATTAATGTTGATAAGTATGTTAATAACTCTGTTAATAAAAAAAAGGTGGTTGAAATTTTTTGAAATTGTATTACAATTAAATTAGATTAAATTTTGAAGTGGGGAAGTGGTAGAATGAGTAATAAAGAAATTTGGAATAAAGTTTTAAGTAATATTAAAAACATTGTTGATCCATTATCTTTTAGTACTTGGTTTAATAATATTGATTTTATTGATATTAAAGATAATAGTCTACGACTTGCTATTCCTATTATGTTTTATAAAGCACATATCGAACAAAATTATAAAGATACTATTTTAGAAGAGTTAAATAAGTTATCAACAGTTAATGTTAATAATATTATATATATTTTAAAAGATGATTTAAAAGATGTTTTAGAAGATGAAGAAAAGAATAGTGAACCTACAGAGTTTTTATATTTAGACAATGCCGATTTTAATTCTAATTTAAAGTCTGATTATACTTTTGATACGTTTGTAGTAGGGGAGTCTAATAAGTTTGCACAGGCTGCTTCACTTGCTGTGGCGGAAAATCCTGGTAAGTTATATAATCCTTTATTTATATATGGTAATAGTGGTCTTGGTAAGACTCATTTGATGCATGCGATTGGTAATTATATTAGGGAAAAGCATAAGAAAAGGGTTTTGTATGTTACTAGTGATGATTTTATGAATGATTTTACTGGGCTTGCTAGGAAGAATAATAAGGATAATAATTTAGATTATATAGATTTTTTTAAGAATAAGTATAGAAATATTGATGTTTTAATTATTGATGATATTCAGTTTTTGGGCGGAGCAGAGAAGACTCAACAGGAATTTTTTCATACTTTTAATAATTTATATAATGATAGTAAACAAATTATTGTTTCTTCTGATAGGTCCCCTGAAGATTTAAAAGTTTTAGAAGATAGACTTAGAACTAGGTTTTGTTGGGGACTTCAAGTTGATATTAGTCCTCCTGATTATGATTTAAAAATTGCTATTATAAAGAAAAGATTAAGGGGGAGAAGATTGATTTATCTTTTGATGTTATTAGTTATATTGCTTCGACTGTTGGTAATGATGTTAGACAGTTAGAAGGTGCAATTACAAGATTAGTTGCTTATTCTGTTATAATGTGTGAAAATAATATTACTACGAAGTTTGCAATGGAGGCATTGAAAGATTTTTCTAAAAAACAGGTTGCTACAGATCAAAATAATATTCGTAGGATACAAAAAGAAGTTGCTAATTTTTATAAGATATCTTTTGATGATATTAAGTCTAAAAAAAGAAATCCTGGACTTGCTATTCCTAGACAAGTTGGAATGTATTTATGTAGAAAACTTACTAATGAACCATTTGAGCGAATAGGTATTGAGTTTGGTGGAAAAAATCATGCAACTGTAATACATGCTTGTAATAAAATAAAAGAAGAAATGAAAGTAGATAGTAATTTAAAGAATGCAATAGAAGATATTGAAAAGCAATTAACATAAATTAACATAAATTGTTATTAGATATTAACATAAAAAAATAGAAAAAACTGTTGATAAATATAGAAAAAATGAGATATTAACAATATTAACAGTAATAATAAAAATAATATATAAATATATAAAAGAAAGAAGGAATGAAAAATGAATTTTAAAATTAAAAAAAATGTATTAATGGAAGCATTAAATAATGTTTCAAAAGCCTTATCTACGAAAAATATTATACCTATATTATCTGGTATTAAATTTGATTTGTTTAAGGATAAGTTAGTATTAACAGCTTCAGATAATGATATTTCTATACAGACTGTTATAGAACAAGATGAAAATTTAGAAATTAAGAATACTGGTAGTATAGTAATTAAGGGTAAGTATATATTAGATATTATTAGAAAGTTAGAAGCAGAGTTTATTAATTTAGAAATTGTTGATGATCATAAAATTATGATTTATACAGAAAATAGTAAGTTTAATTTAAATGGTATTGATAGTAAGGAATATCCTAATATTGAGTTTTTGTCTTCACCTGATTTTTTAACAATTGATGTTAATAAGTTTAAAAGTCTTATTTCTCAAACTAATTATGCTTGTAGTTTAGATGAGGCTAGACTGGTTCTTACTGGTGTTAATGTTAAGACTTTTGATAATGTATTAGAATGTAGTGCAACAGACTCATATAGATTAGCATTGAAAAGGTTAAATATTGAAAGAGGTGTTAATAATGATGTTGATATTATAATACCTAGTCGTAATTTGAATGAGTTATTAAAGATTTTACCTTTTGAAGTTGATAGTGATGTTGAAATGCATATTTTTAGTAATAAGGTTATTTTTAAATTTTCTAATATTTTGTTTCAATCTAGGTTGATTAATGGTACTTATCCCAATACTAAGAATTTAATACCTGTTGATAATTTATTTAGTATTATGGTTAATAAGAATGAGTTTTTTAATATGGTTGATAGAGCTAGTATACTTAATAATGATAGGGATAATAATGTTATTACACTTGATATTAGTGATGGAGTTCTTAAAATAACTTCAATGTCACTTGAAATAGGTAAGGTAGAGGAGACAATGGCTATTAATTCTTTAGATAATATAAGAATATCTTTTAGTGGGCGTTATATGATGGATGCTTTGAAGAATTTAACGAGTGAGAATGTTGTTTTAACTTTTGTTGGGGAAATTAAACCTATTTTACTTAAGGAAGAAGATAATTCTGATTTAATTTATTTAATTTTACCTATTAGAACTTATTAATTTTATTGATAATTTTGGGTATTTAGTGCATAAAT
>CAYWQZ010000103.1:0-3344 GCA_964460565.1 uncultured Mycoplasma sp. | reverse complement strand
GAAGAAGCTATTATTTTAGAAGAGATAGTTAGGTGTACTTATTTAGTTGCAGATGAATATAATAAGTTAATGGATATGGAAGTAAATGGAAAAAGTGTAGATAGTTTTAATCTTGATAGTTTGAAGGAAGCATTAAAAGAGGAAAAAAGAGTTTATTTAGTAGTTAAGAATAATTCTAGTTATTTATTTTCTATTTTAGATAAGTTAGAAGAACTTGGTGGTTTTATGGAAACTACTTATTCTTCTCTTACTTCTTCATCTTGTATTATAGATAGAGTTGTTAGTAATTTAAGGGCTATAGGTTATGATTATAAAAATTCTAATATGGAAAAACGTTCTAATTTATTAGCAGAAATGTTTTTTTTAAAAATTATGTCTATTTATTCTAAAATATATGATGATATAAAAGGTGATATTAAGTTAAGAGATAGAAAGAGTCTTTTATTTAAAAAGTATGATAGTTTGTTTGGTTTAACTATTTGTGAGTCTTATTTGGTTGATAATAATTTTGATTTTATGCCTGTTTTAGAGGAATTTTCTAATGTTTATGAGGGAGTTTGTAATTTTTCTTCTGATTATTTTTATGAAATTTTTAAGGCTACTATAGATGATGTGTTTTTAAACATAACAGATGAAAATTATGAAAATTTAAGTTTTAATGGGGAGTTATTGTCTCATTATATATATTTAAGAAGTATATTGGTTCTTATGGATGATGAATCTCTTGTTAATGCTCGTAAGTATTTTGATTTAGTATTTAATAGTTTTTCATATGCAAGTACTCATAAGTATGATAAGAATAAGAAACATATTGGATTAATAGAGAAAGCATTTGATGAAGTTTCTAGTGATAAAGTAAGATATAGGGATAAAAATTAGTATTAAAAAGTTATTTCTCGTTTACGAAATAACTTGACATATTTATAAATGAAGTATATAATTAATTCAGGTGATTAAAATTGTTAAAAAGAGAAAGATATTTATCAAGAATTAGAGGTTTTTATGATAGTGATCTTGTAAAAATTTTAGTAGGAATAAGAAGATGTGGAAAATCTGTAATATTAAAGCAAATAATGAATGAATTGAAAGAAAAAGGTGTGGATGCAGATCATATTATACATGTAAATTTTGAATTTATAGAATATGAATATTTACAAGATTATAAAGAGTTAAATAAATATATAAAAGAAAAAATAAGAGATGAGAAGAAATATTATGTATTTTTAGATGAAATTCAAAAAGTAATTAAGTTTGAAGATGTAGTAAATTCATTAAGAGCTTCTATAGAAAATATAAGTATATTTATTACTGGGTCAAATAGTAAATTATTATCAAATGAACTATCAACTGTGTTATCTGGAAGATATGTATTGTTTAATATTTATCCATTAAGTTATAAAGAATTTATTGAATTAACAGGTAAAAATGGAAGTTTAGAAGAGACTTTTTGGGATTATGTTAAATGGGGAGGCTTACCTAATAGAACTCAGTTTATAGATGAAAGTAATATAAAAGATTATTTACATAGTGTGTTTGATTCTATTATTTTAAGAGATGTAGTAGATAGATTGGGTTTAAAGGATACAGTTTTATTTAATTTGTTATTACAATATATTATAGATACAACAGGACGAGAGTTTTCGGCAGAGAATGTTATTAATTTTTTAAAGAGTGAAGGTAAATCCATATCCACAGAGACATTATATATATATTTGGATGCATTATGTAAAGCATTAATGATGAAAAAAATATATAGATATGATATACGCGGAAAAACTATATTAAAAACATTAAATAAATACTATATGACGGATTTAGGTATAGCACAAATAAAAAATAATAATTTTGAAATAAATAAGTGTTTTGCTATAGAAAATGTTGTATATAATGAGTTATTGATAAGAGGATATGATGTATATATAGGGAAGACAAAAGAAGGGGAAATTGATTTTATTGCACTGAATAATGATGAAAAATTATATTTTCAAGTTGCTTATTCATTAGAACAATCTAAAACGGAAGCAAGGGAATTTGGTGCTTTTAAGGATATAAATGATAATTGTTCTAAATTTGTTCTTTCTTTGGATAAGATAGATTTTTCAAAAAATGGAATAATTCATAAAAATATAATTGATTTTCTATTAGAAGAATAGTGTGTTATTATAATTTTTGAAGTGTTATTTTGATGTTTTTTTGTATATTATTTAAAAAATTAATGCTAAAAAAGTTATTTCTCATTTGCGAAATAAAAAAGTGTTCTAAAAGTAATTGACAAAAGTGGTTTCTAGTGATATATTACTAGTGTTTAAAATTTATTTAGGTGTGTTTTTGCATGCCTATTTAAAAAAATAAAAAAGATACACCTGGATATGTGTAGAAAGGAGACGTTATGCCAACAATAAATCAACTTGTTAGAAAAAAGAGAACTGATAAGGTTAGAAAGAGTAAATCTCCAGTACTTGGGATTAGAACTAATACTTTGGAAAAGAAGTCTTATGAGATTGCATCTCCACAAAAACGTGGGGTATGTATCAGAGTAGGTACTAAAACACCAAAGAAACCAAACTCAGCTTTAAGAAAATATGCTCGTGTTCGTTTAAGTAATGGTAAGGAAGTAGATGCTTACATTCCTGGAGAAGGACATAATTTACAAGAACATAGTGTTGTATTAATTCGTGGTGGACGTGTTAAGGACTTAATCGGTGTTCGTTATCATATTGTTCGTGGTACAATGGATACTCAAGGAGTTAAAGACCGTAAACAAGCTCGTTCTAAATATGGAACTAAAAAAGGAAAATAAAATAAAGGAGGATAAATATGCGTAAGAGACGTGCAGTCAAAAGAGATGTTTTACCAGATCCAATATATAAGTCTAAAGTTGTTACTAAGTTAATTAACTCTATGATGATTGATGGTAAAAGAGGTAAAGCACAAACAATTTTGTATGATGCATTTGAAATGATTAAAGAAAAAACTGGTAAAGAGCCAATGGAAGTATTTAATCAAGCACTTGAAAATATAAAACCAGCACTTGAAGTTAAATCTCGTCGTGTTGGTGGCTCTAATTATCAAGTTCCAATTGAAGTTTCTGAAGAAAGAGCTCAAGTATTAGGACTTAGATGGTTAGTTAATTATGCTAGATTAAGAGGCGGTAAAGGTATGGCTGAAAAACTAGCAAATGAAATAATTGATGCTTCAAACGGAACAGGAGCTTCAGTTAAAAAACGTGAGGATACTCACAGAATGGCAGAAGCTAATAAGGCATTTGCACATTATAGATGGTAGGAGGAATAAAGTATGGCAAGAGAAACTAGTCTAGAAAAAACTAGAAATTTTGGTATTAT
>CAYWQZ010000102.1:0-3357 GCA_964460565.1 uncultured Mycoplasma sp. | reverse complement strand
GTTCTAGAATAAGTAGTTTAATGTTATTGAAAGTTATTTCATTATATATTTTATAAGTATTATTTGTACTATCATATATATATAGGTTTAAATTACTATCTTTATCTTTAAGACCTATTAGTGTAATATTATTTGTTTCATTATATAAAGCTGGTATTTCTTCATCGTTTATAGTAACTTTGGTATTTTTAAAGTTTTCTTTTTTTGGTAATATGCTTTCTCTTTTTATAACTGTATATTCTTCATTATCTAAAGTTATTTTAATAGGATTATTATCTTTAACTGTAGCAATAATGGTATAAGTTTTTTTAGTTCCTTTTTCACTAGTTACAACGATATTTATTTTATTTTCTCCTTCAGATACTTTTATTTTTCCAGTACCATTTATAGTAGCTTTAGAATCTTCAGCAGTTGCTTTTACTTCTATTTCTTCAATACTTTCTTCTAGTTCTAGTTTATATTCTAGTGTATCTTTATTAAAGCTAGGGGTTAATTTATAATTTGTTACTTCTAGAGATTTTAAGTTATTATTAGTAGAGTAGTTAACAGGTTTACTTGCTTCTTCTTTTACTCCGGTAATGGTAACAGGACTTACTGTAGTTTTCATTTCATCTTCTTTGTCAAAAGTTCGCATTGCATATGATTTAACTGTAACTTTTGATGAGCCGGTTGCTATTACTTTAAATTTGTAAGTTTTTTTAAGTTGTTTAGTACTTGCACTTGGTGCAACGTCCATAACTGAGTGATCTCCTTCAATTAGTTTTAATTTAGTTGTATCATAACTAATAGTGTATTCACATGTTCCTACATTAGTACTACTTTTACAATAAATAGTTACAGTAGTAGTATTTCCAACTTTTACACTTTTACTTGATGCATATATATCTATTAGACCTGTTGCAGCATTTACTTTAAAAATAGGTATAAACATTAATAAAGTAAGTATTAAATATTTAATTTTCTTTTTCATAATTTTGCTCCTTTTTATTTTATTTTAATATATCCTAAAATATGTTTTTGTACTCTTAATAAATCGAGTGAATTAATATTATCATCATAACTTACATCAGCAGCATCTTTGTATTCATTTTTTAAAGTGCTATATTTTAAGAGATGTTTTTGTACTCTTAGTAAATCGATGCTATTAATGATGCCATCACCATTTACATCACCTTTAATTACTATAGTGTAGCTTTTGGTACTATTGCCACTTGTTATTGTAATGATATCGCTGGTAGCAAGTTTATCTTCTTTGGAATTTTTATTTTTGTCTGTAATTGTTATTTTAGCTTTAGGGTATGTTTTATTAATTGTGTTTTTGATGTCTCCAGCAGTGGTACCTACACTTATATATGTTAAGTAATTATTTGATAGTTTAAAATCTAAGTTATCTATTATTTCATCTACAGTTGGTAATTTTTCTTCGGGATTGGTTTTTGTTTTTATTACTGTAATTGTATATGTTTTAGTAGTACCAACTTCGCTAGTTACAACAAGTTCTATTTTAGTTTCATCGTTTTCTATTTTAACTGTGCCATTTCCTTTTATAGAAGAGGTGCTTGAAGAAGCGCTTGCTGTTACATTAATGCTTTTAGTATCACTTGATACATAGTGTTCGTAGGTTAGAATATCACTATCAAAACCATTTATTGTAATATCATCTATTTTAATGCTTGATAAATCATTATTAGTATTTCCTACAGGAGGGTGGGAAGTATATTCATTTGGCATATTGGTGTAAACAGGGATAGTAAAAGTCCAGGCTATATCAAGTACATCGGCCTCAGAATAGGCATAATACATAGATAAACTTTCACTAGCAGGTGCAATTATGTTAGTCATATATTGATTGGTATAAGCAGATGAACTAGAACTATCTTTGGTATTAAATTTTTGATAATATAAAGTATCTTGTCCTCCACCTACATATCTATCAAGTAAGAATTTTGCTCCATATTTTATTGCTTTTTCTCTAGTATCCCAAGGGGTTCCATCATAATTTCCTATGATACCTCCGGCAATAGCAAGACCTCTTGTAACGGGGCTACTTGTTTTAGTATCGGCACATGCGCCAATATTGTAATAATTGTAATATCCTACAAGGCTTTTACCATCGTATGTTAAAGTGGATTTACCACTTACAGCATCATATTTTTCATTGGTGCCACCTTCTTGTTTAACACGTGCAGCAAGGAGTACTGGGCTTATATTATATGTTTTAGCAGCTTCCATAAAGTATTTAATATAATCTTCTTCACTGTTTACGAGATATGTACCACTGAAAAGGGCTTCTAGAATGTCACGAGTATGATTTTTTTCATCGTATGATTGAAGCGAAAAAGCAAAGATATTTTTTTCATTTAAGTAATTCCTAGGGTCTAAATAAAAGGCAGTCATTGAACTAGAAGCAGCGTACCAGTTTGGCTTTTCTTTTAATGTGTTAGATAGTCTATATACAGAGTAGGTTGATTGGGTATAATTTTTTCCTGTTTCTTTATTTACAGCAGTGTTAAATTTTTTAGTACTTGTATCTGCGATAAAATTCCAATTTGGATGAAGAGAATGTAATTTAGTTAAGAAAGGAATGTAACTATCAGGGAATCCTTTTTTCTTTAATTCTTTAGCATATTCTGTGTCTGTTTTAGTAACATCTTCGTATTTATCTACTAATCTAGCACATACATAACCGGTTTTATTATTATAATATGATATTTTGTACCAACCAGTCGAACAATTAGAACTTTTGTTAGTAGGACCAGATAATATATTTACATCTGTTCCTAAATAAATTATTTCAATTGCACTTGATGAAGTAGAAGCACTTTTTCTTACTGTTGCATAGTTTTCATTTATTCTGGCAGTCCATTTTTTAGTAGTGTAATATGTGCCATCATTTGAAATGTTATAATCATTAGTATTGCCACCAGTATTTTCACTTACTTCACTAATTTTTACACAATTACTACATACATAATAACCACTAGAACCATTGTAATAAACTTCTACCCAGCCTTTAGAACAATTTGAATCACCAACATTGTGTAATTTATTACTAACTAATTCTATAGTTTTGTTATATCCGATAACTTTTTCTTTACTATAGTTAGTTCCCGGCCCTTTTCTTATATAAACACCATCACTATCTGTAACAGTTGCTTTATAACTTACTGCGTTAACATCTAATATATAAAAACTAAATAAAAAAATAAATAGTAATATTTTAATGTATTTTTTCATATTCCACCTCTTATTGTTATTCTATATATGTTAATTATATCAATTTTTGCCAAAAAGACCTAGTAAATAGAATAAAAAATTATTTTTTTTTACATATGTTTACAAAAAAAACATAAAATT
>CAYWQZ010000101.1:0-3362 GCA_964460565.1 uncultured Mycoplasma sp. | reverse complement strand
TATTTGCTTGAAAAAACATAAAAAAAATGTTAGAATATGTATTATAATTAATTAAGATGAGGTGATATTTTGAATAATAGTGATATTGCTATTTATGATTTTATAGATAAAAGTAATTATACAATTACTGAAACTTTAATAAATGTAAAAAATGCCTTAGATGAACAAGGCTTTAATGGTATAAATCAAATAGTAGGGTATCTTTTAAGTGGTGATTTATCTTACATTTCCGATTATAAAAATTCTAAACATAAACTTTCAAAAATTAATCGTGATGAGATATTAGAAGCACTTTTAAAGAATTATTTAAGGGATTTATGAGATATTTAGGTCTTGATTTAGGTACTAAAACACTAGGTATATCTTTATCAGATAAACTAGGTTTAATAGCGTCTTTTTATGATAACATTAGTTATACTGATGTTTACAAATTACTTGATTTAGTAAATGATATCATAAAAAAAGAAAAAGTTAACAAATTAGTTTTAGGTTTACCTAAAAATATGAATAATACGTGTGGCTATAGAGTAGAAGAAACACTCGAATTTAAAAAATTACTTGAAGAAAAAACAGGTTTAGAAGTTATCTTAGAAGATGAACGCTTAACAACTAAACTTGCTGAAAGTACTCTTATAAATGCCAACATGTCTAGAAAAAAAAGAAAAAAAGTAATAGATGGAGTTTCAGCAGTTGTGATATTACAGTCTTATTTAGATAGAAAGGAATAATTGTTATGGAAAAAAATGAAGAATTAAAAGATGATATGTTCGTGGGTTTTAATGAAAATGGAGAAGAAAAAACTTTTTATAAATTATTAGAATTTGATTCCAATGAAACAGGCAAAAGATATTTAGCATATACAGATAATGAAATGGAT
Source organism: uncultured Mycoplasma sp. (assembly GCA_964460565.1). Classification (GTDB taxonomy): domain Bacteria; phylum Bacillota_I; class Bacilli_A; order RF39; family UBA660; genus HGM10836. The sequence continues at coordinate 2,485 of CAYWQZ010000101.1, read as the reverse complement.
GAAAATGGTAATTTAAAAGCTTATGGTTCTGTTGTAGTGCAAGATGGAGAATATATGAAACTAGAACCTATTACTACTGAAAAAGAATGGAAGGTTATTGAAACAGCCCTTAGGGTTATTCAAGAAAATAATAGTAATGAAGAAGAAAAGAAAAATTAAGAAAAAATTTCTCTATTTATTCGTTATATTTATTAGTTTTATTGTCCTACTACTAGGTACAAGTTATTATTTTTACTCTAGTGTTAGTAGTGATAAAACAAAAATTAATGTTGTAATACCAAGTGGTTATGGTTTAAATGACATAGCAAAACTTTTAAAAGAAAAAGAACTTATAAAAAGTGAGAAATTCTTTGTTATGTATTTAAAACTAAAAAGAGTAGATAATATATATGCAGCAAGTTATATCTTCGATAAAAGTATGAACTTAAATGACATAGCTAAAGTTTTAGAACTTGGTGGTGAAAATAGTAATTTAGTTTCTATTACCTTTGAAGAAGGAATAAATATGAGAAAAGTTGCTACATTAATAGATGAAAATACTGTTAATAGTTATGATGATGTAATTAATTTACTAAAAGATAAAGATTATTTAAACTCATTAATAGATAAATATTGGTTTATTACAGATGATATAAAAAATAATAAAATTTATTATTCTTTAGAAGGATACCTATATCCTGATACATACTTTGTTAATAAAGATGATTCTGTTAAAGATATCTTTTCTATGATGCTTGATAAAATGGATAGTGTATTATCTAAATATAAAGATAAAATAGATAAAAATAATATACATAAAATTTTAACACTAGCATCAGTTACTCAATCAGAAGGTGTTAACAAAGATGATTTCAAAAATATAGCAAGTGTATTCTTAAATAGAATAGAAATAGATATGCCCCTTGGTAGTTGTGTTACTTCTTATTATGGAGTAAAAAAAGATATGAATAGTGAACTTTTACAAAAAGATATAGATGCAAAAAATGCTTATAACACTAGAGGAGAAAGTCCAGCTTTAATTCCAGTTGGTCCAATTAGTTTACCAAGTAGTGATGCAATAGATGCAGTAATTAATCCTATAAAAACAGATTATTATTACTTTGTATCAGATATTAATAATAAATTATATTTTACAAAAAGTTACAGCGAGCACGTTAGTATGCAAAAAAAATTACAAAATGAAGGATTGTGGTTAGAATGGTAGAACAGATTTATAGTGATATATCAGAAATTAAAAAATATGCTTTAGATAACAAAGTGCCAATTATGGTAGATGAAAGCATCGATTTCTTAACTTCATATATAATAAAAAAGAAAGTTAGAACAATACTTGAAATAGGTACTGCAATAGGATATTCTGCAATTATGATGGCTCTTACAAACCCAAATGTTACAGTGGTATCAATTGAAAAAGATAGAGATAGATATCTAGAAGCAGTAAAAAATATTAAAAAGTTAAATTTACAAGATAGAATTACATTAATGTATAAAGATGCATTAGATGTAAAATTAAAAGAAAAATTTGATTTAATATTAATAGATGCCGCAAAAAGCAAAAATTTAGATTTTTTTACTCATTTTGAAAAAAACTTAAATCCAAAAGGTTCTATTATTACAGATAATCTTAGCTTTCATGGATATGTAAAAAAAGATCTAAGTGAGATAGAAAATCGTAACTTAAGAGCACTTGTTAAAAAAATAAGAAATTACATCATGTTCTTAGATGATAATATAAAATATAAAACTACATTCTATGATATCGGAGATGGTCTTTCAGTTACTGAAAAAAGAATATAAGTGTAAATTTATTTTATATTTTGCATAATATATTATTAAGTTTGTCTTAACTTCTTGACAAAACGCAAAAAAAATAGTATCCTTTTAAGGAGTCAAAAATTAATACGAGGTGAAAAAACAATGAATAAAAAACCAATTTTTCTTACAAAAGAAGGATTTGAAGAAATAAAAGAAGAATTAAATTATTTAATTAATGTAGCTAGACCTGAAAATGTTACCGCAATTAAGGAAGCTAGAGCACTTGGAGATTTAAGTGAAAATGCAGATTATGATGCAGCAAGAAATGAACAAGCAGAAATTGAAGCAAAAATAAAAAAACTAGAAGCAATTATTGATAACGTTACAATCATTGAAGAAACTAGAACTGATATGGTTGGAGTAGGTAATACTGTAACTATTTCATACATAGATGAAGAAGATGATACTGACGAATATAAAATAGTTGGTAGTCAAGAAGCAGATCCATTTGAAAGTAAAATTTCTAATGAATCTCCAATTGCTAAAGCACTTATGGGACATAAAGTTGGAGATGTAGTATCTGTAGAAAGTCCAAATGGTAGTTACGAAGTAAAAGTAATTAGTATTAAATAAACACTTGAAAAAAGTGTCTTTTTTTTATATAATTAAATCATGATAGAAAGAAGGTAAGAGTATGGGTAAAATAATTCGCAAATCAACAACAAACCAA
>CAYWQZ010000100.1:0-3390 GCA_964460565.1 uncultured Mycoplasma sp. | reverse complement strand
ACTCAATATGGAGGTGCAAAATGTGAACTTGGCGCAGCACTTAGATATTTAAATCAAAGATATACTATGCCAGATGCTAAAGGAAAGGCATTATTAACAGACATAGGCACCGAAGAATTAGGCCATGTGGAAATGATTTGTACTATAGTATCTCAACTTATGAAAGGTGCAACTATTGAAGAAATAAAACAAGCAGGTTTAGAAGGCCAATACGCAGAACATAACATGGCACTATTTCCAACTGATTCAAACGGAGTGCCATTTACCGCAGCATACTTTGCCGCACCAGGAGATCCAGTTGCAGACTTAGCAGAAGACATGTCAGCAGAAGAAAAAGCCCGTGCTACCTATGAGAACTTAATAGACCTAGCAGATGATAATGATGTAATTGGACCACTATTATTTTTAAGACAACGCGAAATAATTCATTACAATAGATTTAAAGAATTATACGAAGAATACATATCAAAAGGATACGACCAAAAATAATTTGGTCTTTTTTTTTAATATTTTTAACATCATAAATTGCAAAATCACCTATTTTGTAGTATACTATACACGATTTAAAAAGAGGAGAGAAAAAAATGAAATTAACAAATAAAGTAGCAATAATAACCGGAGCAACTCAAGGTATAGGTAAAGCAACTGCAATAGAAATGGCAAAAGAAAATTGTAACTTAATACTTACATATAATACTAACAAAGAACAATTAGAAAAACTAAAACAAGAATTAGAAAACACTTATCATATAGAAATACTAATACAAAAACTTAATCTTACAAATCAAGAAGATATTGACAAACTTGTTGAAAACTCGGTAAACAAATTTAAACATATTGACATTCTTGTTAACAACGCAGCAATTTCAATTGACACCACTCTTGAAGACAAAACAAAAGAAAACTTTCTTAAAATACTTGACACAAATTTAGTTGGACCATTTCTTCTATCAAGATTAGTTGCTAACCAAATGTTAAAACAAAAACAAGGAAAAATAATAAATATAGCATCTACCAATGCTTTAGAATCATATTATACAGAAAGTCTAGATTACGATGCTTCAAAAGCAGGTTTAATATCCTTAACTCATAACCTTGCCTTAGCATATAAACCATATATAAATGTAAATGCTGTCGCACCAGGCTGGGTAAATACAGAAATGAACCACAATTTAAGTCAAGATTTTATAGAACAAGAAAACAAAAAAATATATATGAATCGCTTTGCAAACCCATCAGAAATAGCCAAAGTAATAACTTTTTTAGCAACAGACGATGCAAATTATATAAATAATGAAATAATAAGAGTAGATGGAGGACAAACACATGAATAATATAGAAAACATAGAACAAAACCTAACAGAACAATTTCAAAAAATATCAGAAATATGTCTATTTAACAGTAACAAAGTCTTAACAGCTTTTAGAAAAAATAAAGTATCAGAAACTGACTTTAACCAAACAACTGGTTATGGCTATAATGATTTAGGTAGAGAAACAATAGAAAAAATTTATAGTGAAATATTCAAATCAGAAGATGCCTTAGTAAGAAACCAATTTATATCAGGAAGTCATGCCTTATCAACAACCCTTTTTGCACTATTAAGACCAAACGATACCTTACTAAGTATAACTGGCAAACCTTATGATACATTAGATGAGGTAATTGGAATAAAAGAAAACAAAAGCTCACTAAAATCATATAACATAAACTATAAACAAATAGACCTAATTAATAATGACTTTAACATTAACGAAATACAAAAAACCTTAAAAACATCTAAAATCAAAGTAATTCTAATTCAAAGAAGTAAAGGCTATTCAACTAGAAAAAGCATCTCTATTGCCAAATTAGAAGAAATAATTAAAGAAATAAGAAAAATAGATAAAGAAGTAATAATAATGATAGATAATTGTTATTGTGAGTTTGTAGCCAAAAAAGAACCTATAGAAGTAGGAGCAGACATAGCAGTAGGATCTCTTATTAAAAATTTAGGTGGTGGACTTACTCCAAATGGTGCCTATGTAGTAGGAAGAAAAGATTTAATTAATTTAGTCGGAGAACGTTTAACCCTACCAGGTGAAGGTAAAGAAGTAGGACCTACTTTAGGAATAAATAAACAAATACTTCAGGGACTATTCATGGCTCCAAGTACAGTAAAATCAGCCTTAAAAACTGCAATTTTAACTAGTAAAATATTTGAAGAATTAGGTTACGAAGTAGAACCAAAATACAATGATGAAAGAGTAGATATAGTTCAAAATATTATTTTTAAAGATGAAGAAAAACTAATAAAATATTGTCAAAGTATCCAAAAATATTCACCAATAGATTCGAATGTAAGTCCTATTCCAAGTCCTATGCCAGGGTATCAAGACAATGTCATAATGGCTGCTGGAACATTTACACAAGGTTCCTCAATCGAATTATCTTGTGATGGCCCATTAAGATACCCATATATCGCCTACCAACAAGGTTCCCTAACATATGAATATGGCAAAATTACAATAACAAATGCAATTAAAGAACTTAACAAGTAGTATGTTTTATGATATACTTAAATTATAAAAAACTAGAAAGAAGGTATTGTTATGAAAAAAAGATTTAATATTTTAATTATTATGGTTTTAACTTTATTAATTGGTATTACATCAGTTAATGCCGAAGTTAACATTCCTAAAACTTATGCAGATTATGATGTTGAAGTAAAAGAAGATATAAATGCTAATCTTTTTGCAGCAGGTTCTGACATAAAAATAAACTCTATTATTAAAGGACTAGGATTTATCGCTGGAGAAGAAATAATTGTCGATGGTAATTTAGATTATGGTTTTATCGCCGGAAAAGAAATTAATATCAACGGTTCCATTACAAACGATGCTTTCATCGCCGGTGAAGAAGTAATAATAAACGGAACAATAAATCGTGATTTATATATTTTCTCATCAAAAATAGAAATAAATGGAACAATAAATCGTGATATATACATAATGACTGATGAAATAGTAATAAACGAAAATGCTATAGTAACTGGTAAACTTCACTATAACGACACTGCAAAACTAGTAGATAAAATTGGTAATATAGAAAAAACCATGTATGAAACAATAAAAGTAGATGAAAAAGAAGAGGCTAAAGAAGAAATAATTGGTAATTTATATTTATTTGTAAAATTAGTAGTAGTTTTAGTAGTTCTTATTCTTTTAATGCCTAAGTTATTTGATAATATAAAGAAAAACTATAATGATAAAAAAGTTTCATATTATTTTAAAAATATTGGATATGGATTTATTTTCTTAATTGGAGTTCCAATTTTAATATTAATTTTACTTATGCTTTCAAATCTTGGTGGAAGACTTGGTCTAATATTACTTTTACTTTATATTTTA
>CAYWQZ010000099.1:0-3391 GCA_964460565.1 uncultured Mycoplasma sp. | reverse complement strand
CAGCACCTTTTGCTACTTTTTTACATTTTTTTAATTTTTAAGTCTGAATAGTTACCAAATAGATGTAAAATTTTAAAAAAACTATTTTAATTTTTTTTAAATATGATATACTATAATTACCAGAGGATACATGATGTAAAAACCGTACAAAAAACGATAAGGGAATCAGAGACATATGTTTGGTGTTGAATGCTTTAAAGTACTAAAGAATCCTAAAAAACATAGCAAGATGCCCACCTGTTCATACGACAGGTTTTTCGTAAGGTGTAACCCTGGTTTTTATTTTGCGAAAATTTATTTATTAAAAAAACACCTAACTTAAGTATTTACTTGAATTAGGTGCAACCAATTTATAGGTAACACTTAACACGCTAATATCAAGTGTTCCTTTTTTATTATATGAAACTACCTTCACTGTATACATAATATCATATTTTTTTTAATTGTCTACAATTTATAACTACCAAAAATTGGCAGTTTTTCTTTAGTATTTTAGTTGATTTATATAATCGCCTTTAGTATAATTGTTTTACGAACACTTGTGGTTAGGTGTAACCTTGCTTTTTTATAGAAAGTGAGGTGGTAGTTATGGGTAAAAAAGATTTTTAAATCTTAGTTTTATTAGTAATTATCATTCTTTTAATTATTATATAAAATATATTTTAATTAAAAAGTCACCTAATACGAGTTAGGTGACATCCAATTTATAGGTAACACTTAACACGCTAATATCAAGTGTTCCTTTTTTATTATATGAAGTTTCCTTCACTGTATACATAATATCATATTTTTCTTTAATTGTCTACAATTTATAACTACCAAAAATTGGCAGTTTTTTCTTTTTAAATATTAACTAATTTTTAATTTTAAAAATAATATAGACAAAAACATAAAAATTTTATAAAATATACTTGAGGTGTAGGAAATGAAAAATCGTAGTAATTTAAGAGATATAATTGTAAAAATATTGTATCAAGTATATATACATGATAAAGGTAATATAAATTATGATATAGAAGAATTAATTAAAGAAAACATAGAATATCAAGATGAATTTGTAATAACTTCAGTTAATAATATCCTAAGTAAACAAAAAGAAATTGATAAACTTGCAAATAATCATTTGAAAAATTGGACTATAGATAGATTAAGTGTTGTAGATCATGCTATTATATCACTTGGTATATACGAACTTAAATATACTGATGTACCTAATATAGTATGTATTAATGAAGCAATCGAACTTTCTAAAAAATATTCAGATGAAAAAGTAACAAAAATGATTAATGCGATATTAGACGCTTTAAATAATGAGGTAAATAATGAATGATAAGTATTTAACAGTTACTCAAATTAATAAATATATTAGAAGTAAATTAGATAACGACCCTAACTTAAATCTTGTTTATTTAAAGGGAGAAATATCTAATTTTAAAAATCATACTACAGGGCATTTATATTTTACAATAAAAGATGAAAATTCTAGAATACTTGCGGTTATGTTTAGAAATAATGCTAGTAAAATTACTTTTAAACCTATGGATGGTTCCAAAGTTTTAGTGGTTGGTAGAATAAGTGCTTATGAACCTACTGGAAATTATCAAATATATGTAGAAGAAATGCTTGAAGATGGAGTAGGTAATTTATATTTAGAATTTGAAAAATTAAAGAAAAAACTTGGAGAAAAAGGATATTTTGATGAATCTATAAAAAAATCAATTCCTAAATTTCCTAAAAAAATAGGTATTATTACTGCTTCAACCGGTGCTGCTATAAGAGATATTATAACTACTATTAACAGAAGATATAAATTAGCAGAATTATATTTATTTCCATCTTTAGTACAAGGTGTATTTGCTAAAGATGATATAGTGAAAAATATTAAGAAGGCTAATACTTATGATTTAGATGTAATTATATTAGGTAGAGGTGGTGGTTCTATTGAAGATTTATGGGCTTTTAATGAAGAAATAGTAGCAGATGCTATATATGAATCAAAAATTCCTATAATAAGTGCTGTAGGACATGAGATAGATTTTACAATTAGTGATTTTGTAAGTGACTTAAGAGCACCAACTCCTACTGCAGCAGCAGAACTTGCAGTACCAAGTACTATTGAACTTAAAAATTATATTAAGCAATTAGAAATAAGAAATAACAAAAATATTTTAAATCTAATAAATATAAATAAAAACAAATTATCTAGTTTAACAAATTCATACATATTAAAAAATCCAAATGCTATGTATGAAGTAAAAATTCAAAAACTTGATAATTTAATAGAAAAATTAAATTTTTATACATCTAATATAATAAATAATAAAGGTAATAGATTTAATAATATTTTAAATAAGTTAGAAACATTAAATCCAATATTAACTATTAAAAGAGGTTATACAATAACAAAATTAAATGATAAGGTAATAGAAAGTACAAAAAATATAAAGAAAGATGATATAATTGAAACAACACTTAGTAGTGGTAAAATTATATCTAAAGTAATGGAGGTAAATAATGGATAATAAATTAAGTTTTGAAGAGAAATTAGAAGAATTAGAAACAATAGTTAAAAAATTAGAACAAGGTGATATAAAACTAGATAACGCAATAGAAGAATTTAATAAAGCGATGATACTTGCTAGTGAATGTAATAAGACTTTAGAAGATGCTACTAACACTATTAATAAAGTGTTAAATAAAGATAATGAATTTGAAGATTTTAAAGTTGAAGAATAAAATAGGATATTAATTATTCTATTTTTGTTTTTAATGTCTACTTATATTTTAAAGTATAAAGTGTTAATTTAAATACATATATACTAAAAGAAAAATATAAAAAACTATTTCTTTTTAATTGACTAATACTATTTAAAAATATATAATGTTAGTAGGTAAGGGGTATATTTTATGGAATACATTTTTAGAAATAAATTATTGATTAATGAAAAATTTAATGAAGCTTTTAATAATTTAATTAAAACAGATAGAATAATTGATATACCTAGTGAAATCTGGGATATTATTGCAAAAGATAAAACTTGTATTAATATTGATGGAGAAAGTTTATCATTTTTTGATGTGTTTAAATTAGGACATAATGAAGGTAGATGCTATCAGTGTACTACTAATTTAGCACTTTTACTTTATTTATATGGTTATGAAGTAAAGCAAGTAATAGGAAAAAATACTTATTTTAAAGGTACTACTGGTTCCCCAACTGGAGGTCATTATTGGTTAGAAGTTAAATATAATAATGATTGGTATGTGCTTGATACTTCACTTTTATGTATGATTAAAAAGTATAGTGCATATTCTTTAGGTTATAATGATATAAAAAACATTGAGGCAAAGGATATGCTATTACATGCTGATTATTTTAATATTTATTCAG
>CAYWQZ010000098.1:0-3444 GCA_964460565.1 uncultured Mycoplasma sp. | reverse complement strand
TTACTTTAGATAACCTTTTATGTCTTATTTGAAGTGCTCTATGACATAATTCTAATCTTTCATCTAATATTTTAAAGAACAAATCCATATCTTTATCAGCAGATAAAGCAACATCTACAAGATTTATTGTAACAACACCTTGATTAAATCTTCCATAATACTTTCCTTTACCTGGAACATAATTTTTAGCCTTAGCAATATTTCCTAAACTAATAGATCTATCAGGAGTTAAAAATGATCTACAACCCATACAAGGATAACAATCTCCTTCTCCTAATTCATTTTTCTTAAGTTCTAACATCATTTTTTCTGATATATAATCTGGTACCATTCTTTTAGCAGTACATTTAGCAGCAAGTAAAGTTAAATAATAATACTTACTACCCTCATGAATATTATCTTCTTCTAAAACATATAAAAGTTTAGGAAAAGCTGGAGTAATATATACACCCTTTTCATTTTTCATACCTAAAATTCGTTGTTTTAATACTTCTTCAATTATCATAGCAAGTTCTTCTTTATATTCATCTGTTTCACCAAGATACATACAAACACTTAAAAATGGTGCTTGTCCGTTAGTAGTAGTCATCGAATTTATTTGATATTGGAACGTCTGAACCCCATCTTCTATTTCTTTTTTCAAATCTTCTTTTGCATATTTTTCTACTAAATCTTTAGATAATTTTCTTTTCTTATATTTTTCTACATAACGATTATAACTTTCTCTTACAAAAGGTGCTAAATGCGTAAGCGTAATAGTACACCCTCCATATTGATTAGAACTTACCGCAGTAATTAACTGAGTTGCAATAGTTGTCGCAGTTAAAAAGCGATGTGGTTTTTCTATCATAACTCCATTTATATTAGTACCATTTTGTAACATATCTTCTAAATTAATTAAATCACAATTATGTAATGCATTTTGAGCGAAATAATCAGCATCATGAAAATGAATAATACCTTCATCATGAGCTTTAACTATATCTTCAGGAAGTAAAAATCTTCTTGTTATATCAGTAGAGGTAATACCTGCTAGATAATCCCTTTGAGTAGTAACTATTTTAGCATTTTTATTAGAATTTTCAGTATTCCAGTACTCACTTTCTCCATCAATTAATTCTTTAATAGATAAATCAGTAGTATTACTTCTTCTTACAAGTTCCCTTGTATATCTATAAGTAATATATTCTTTAGCAAGAGCATACTTTCCAAGTGACATAAGACGCATTTCTATAATATCTTGAATATCTTCCACTAAAATTCTTTTCTTTTTTAATCCTTCAATATACTTAATAATATTTTTAATTTGAATATCGCTTACTCTATCTTCTTCAGCAACTTCATTATTTGCTTTTTTAATAGCAACTTCAATCTTTTCAGGACAATAATCTACTACATGTCCATCTCTTTTAATTACTTTCATAAAACTTCTCCTCTACTATTCTTATTTTTCGTACAATAAAAATATATCACAAATAAAAAAATACTATTGTTGCAATTGCAACAAATAACAAAAAATAACAAAATAATTTTAAAGCTATGTAAAATGTGTAAATTAAATAAAAAAATCCTCTAAACAAAGAGAATTTATACATTTTATTTATTATTTTATTCTATCAATTTCTTATAAGTAGGTAATAATATATTATTATATTTATATTCTAATGATCTTAAATAATATTTCTTTTGCATATTACTTAATACAGGTAAACCATTATATTCTTCCGGCAATTCATTAAATATATTCTCTATTATATTCATATTAATTTTAGGCACTAATCTTTTAATTGCGTTATTACAATCAATATTTTTCATACTTTCTATATATTTTAACGGATTAATCGCTTTACCATTTAATCTATAAATTGAAACAGAACTATCATATATTGATTGTTTAAATTTAAAATCATCTTCATAAATATTTATTAATCTTTCATCACTGGATTTATTATAAAAGGATTCACCATTATCATATACTGGAGATATTCTTAAATTACTAGTATCTTTATTTAAAATTAATCCCCAATTAGTTTCATTTCTATCATTATTACTAATAAAAGCATCTATTATAAACATATCCCAAAATCGCGTTTTTAATTCTTTAATAGATTTAAAGTAAGAATTATTTTCCATAATAAATAATATTTCTTCAAGATTATTATTAGAACTTTCTAAATTACTACTAGATAATTTATCTATTCCTTTTTCTATAACTTCATCATATTCATTTTTAATCATATTATAATCTATTATAATTTCATTAGTTCCTAAAAAATCTTTACACGCGACTACTATTTTATTATTTGCATACCCTAATCTAGTTTTATGAGCATCTATCCCCAACGATTCATATATATGAGAACCAAGATATTCTGATAAAGGAGAAGTAGAATAAGATAATCCTTGTACATCCATACTTTTAGTACTTTTGGGATATTTTAAAAACCATTTTTCACCATCAATAATAACTCCTTTTTTACTTCCAGCATGGCCTCCATAACTCATCACACTAGAATCTAAAAAACTAAAGTCTTCTATTTTAATCATATAAACCTCCATACTTCTCTAATATTGTTTTATAATCATATTCATTAATAACACCATTAATCAAATATGATTTAGCTTCTACATCTAATATAGAAAACTTTATATCATAATTAAACCAATCTCCCTCTTTATCATAGCCTTCTAATTCTTTTATTAATTCTATTAAACATTTAGGTAAAGAAGAATAATCATATTCTATACTATAATCATAAAGTGGTTTATCAGTCTTAAAAGGATCTTTTTTATTTTCCATAACACATTCCCTTCCTTTAAAATAATTACTTTCTATTTATATTTTACCAAACTTCTAACAAAAAGTCATTAATTTAAATAAGATTTTTTTCTTCTAAAATAGGTTCTTTTACAAAGTTGCAATTGCAACAAATAACAATAAATGGTAAAATACTTTGTAGGTGATTAAAATGAATGATTTATTCTATAATATTAGTTATAAAGAACAAGCAAAACTATTAAAATTATTTGAAAGTTATGCTAGAGTTTATACCAAAAATTCATATATTTCTATAAATATTAGAGAAAATACTATTGGTTTTATAACTAAAGGTAGCTTAGAAGTAATTAAAACTGATTATAATGGAAATCAAAAACTAACTGATAATTTAAATGAAAATGATATTTTTTTATCTTATTTATATAACGATGAATACTCTATTATCGCTAAAGATGATGTTGAAATACTTTTTATTGATTATGAAAGTGTCCTATTACTTAATAATAATAGTAACTACTTTATTCAATTTTTAAAAAACTTACTAAATATTTTTTCTTTATTAATCGAAGAAAAAAATATAGATATTGAAATACTATCTAAAAAATCTATCCGTGATTAATTACTAGAATATTTTAATATTACTTCTAACCACAAAAAAACAATTT
>CAYWQZ010000097.1:0-3484 GCA_964460565.1 uncultured Mycoplasma sp. | reverse complement strand
AGTACAGGAACATGTACTAGCGTATATTATATAACATATTTTGGTAATTCTTCTAATATGTATTATCTAACTTTTACTGGAGGAGATAACTTAGATAGTGCAAAAACAAAGATGTTTACTAACACAACTGATAGTACAATAAAAACATACATAGATAATTGGTATAGTACAAATCTAACAAATTATACAAATATGCTAGAAAATACAATATTCTGTAATGATAGAAGTTTAACAACAGAATCATTATATGTTTCTGAATGGAATATGCAAGTAGATGGAGGAGCATTATTAAGTAAAGATACAAATGCAACAAGTGTTTCATTTTTTGGAGGAACAGGAAGATTATTTAAAGGCACCCCAAGTTTAACTTGTTCTAATATAAATGATAGATTTAGTTTAAAAGTAGAAAGTGGAGGAACAAATGGATATGGAAATAATAAATTAACATATCCGGTAGGATTAATAACATATGATGAAGCAGAATTAGCAGGAGGACAATATACATCTAATAGTAATTATTATCTATATACAGGCTATTATTATTGGCTTCTGTCCCCTGCGGGCTGGGGCGGCTATAACTCTCGCGTGGGGTTCGTGGACTCGTTTGGCTTCGCGGGCTGGAACGACGTGGATGATGGCAGTGGCGTGCGTCCGGCCGTTTCGCTCCAACTTGGAACAGAGTTTGAAGAAGGAACAGACGGGACAGTAAATAATCCATATGTCGTAAAAACTTCATAAAATGTAGAAACCTGTTCCATAATCCACACAAGTGGCCATTTAGTCCGAGGAAACCCTTCCGAGGACCAAAGGCAGAAATAATAAAAAGATGTGTAAAAAAATATAAGAATAAACAATAAGCGTGGCATATGAACGCACAAGATATTGAGCGTGTGAGGTTTTTGCAGAAATAAAATAAGTAAGAAACCCTTGTTCTACCTGAATGGTAGAACAAGGGGCGAATAAAAAATGAAAAAAGAGGGAAATATTTTATTACTATAGTTTCTATTATAGTAATTAGTGTTCTTTGAAAGATTTTTTTTGGTAGATAACTGGAAAAAATTGGAAATTAAATAGGATTAAACTATATTTAGTTTAATATAGATTAATCTAGGATTATACCGTATAAACGGCGCTTTGGATAGCATTTTGCTTTTTCTTTTGGCTTCTGTCCCCTGCGAACTGGAACAACAATAACTCTAACGTGGGGCTCGTGAACTCGAATGGCAACGCGGGCTGGAACAACGTGAATAATGGCAATGGCGTGCGTCCGGCATTTTCGATTCAATGAAAGTATAATATTTTGTAATAAATTTAATATCCGGTTAACTTATAACAATATTTTATATATTGCTATGGTAAAGTTAACCTCGCATTTATTGGAGCGAAACAGGTGTAATTCTATGGTAAAACCTAAAAAGGTACTTACAATGTGTCTTGGTTAGTAATTGAAATATGTATGAAATCCGATGATGCTTTTAGGAGTACAAATAAATCATAACTATCCATAAAGGATAGTTATGATAATAATTAAATATAAATAAAAAGAGGTAATGGTTATATTAACTGAAGAAATAAAAAAAGTAAATGATAGTAAATATTCTTTATATGATAGAATAACTAAATTAATAATATATTCTAGAAAATATATATTAAATTCTATTCCTAAAATACATAATGATTTAAGAATTAATTTAACTAATAATTTATATAGTTTAGCTAATAATATGTTTTATTCTACTTATAATAAAGGAAATATAAGATTAAAGTATTTAACTGAGTTACAAGTTAATATTTCAATGATTGATATGTTATTTGTTATATTAAGAAAAGAAAATATTATTAAAAAACATAATATTGAAGTAGTTATAAGTGAACTATCTTATATTAAGAATATAGTATATGGTTGGAAAATAAATGAAGAAAAAATTAAGTCGTAATATATATTATAAATATTTAACAATAGATAATATATATAATAGTTATTTAATAGTTAAGAAAACTTGTAAGAATAAGAAGGATTTATATGAATTTAATTTAAATTTATATACTAATATATATAATATATATAAAGATTTATATAATAAAAATTATATATTTAATAAATATAAAACATTTATGATATTTGAACCTAAAGCTAGACTTGTAATGAGTCAGTCTATTAGTGATAAAATAGTTAATCATTTTATCACTAATTATTATTTAATACCTTATTTGGAGAGTAGTTTAATAGATAGTAGTGTTGCTACTAGAAAGAATAAGGGTAGTGGTTATGCTAGGTATTTATTAAATGAATATTTTACTAAATTATTAGTTAATAGTAATAATAGGGAAATATATTGTTTAAAGATAGATATAAGTAAATATTTTTATTCTATAGACCATAATATATTAATTAATAAATTATCTAATAAAATATTAGATAAAGATGTAATAGATTTACTTAGTGTTATGATTAAAAGTACTAATGAAGATTATATTAATAATAATATTTTATATTATAATAATAAATATAATACTGATATACCTTATTATATTAATAATAAAGGATTATCTATTGGTGCAATGAGTAATCAGTTTTTAGCTATTTATTTTTTAAATGATATTCATCATTTTATAAAAGAGAAACTTAGATGTAAGTATTTTATTTCTTATATGGATGATTTTATAATATTAAGTTATGACAAGGATTATTTAGTTAAATGTTTTAATTTAATAGAAGAAGAATTAAATAAGATAAATTTAAAAATGAATAGGAAGAGTAATATATATAAGTTAAGTAATGGGTTTAATTTTTTAGGTTATAGGTATAAAATTATTAATAATAATTTATATATAAATTATAGTAATATGAATTATTATAAATTAAAAAATAAATATTTTAATTTATATGAAAAAGATTCATTAAAGTTTTATAAAACATTGCCTAGTTTTTATAGTAGTTATAAAGTAATAAGTAATATAGAAGGGATAAATTTTAAAATGAAAGTAAGTGAAATATATAATTTAAGAAAAGAAGATTTTAAAGATAAGATATTATTAATAAAAGAAGGAATATTTTATAGAGCATATAATGAAGATTCTGTTATTATGAATTATATATTTGGGTATAAAAGGGTAGATAATTATGTAGGATTTGGAACTTCTTGTTATGATAAGGTAATAGATAAGTTAAGGGAAATAGGTATAGGTTTTGTTGTAATAGATAAAGATTGTATTTTATTAATTAATAATGGTGATAATGAGGTATATGATATGTATATAAAGTTATCTAATAAAGTTTTAAAAAGAAAAGAAAAGGAAGAGAAATTAATTAATAAAATAAAATCTATAGATTTTAATAAGTATGATATTATAGATGAATATTTAGATAAATTAATTTAGTTAGTTTATCTTTTTTTATAATTATTAGTTAATATTTTGAAAAAAATTAAAAAAATTTAATTTTTTAATTCTTGGGTTTTTAGGTTTTAAAGTACTTTAAAAA
>CAYWQZ010000096.1:0-3542 GCA_964460565.1 uncultured Mycoplasma sp. | reverse complement strand
TAGGTTGTTTGTTTTCTTTAGCTTTCATAGGCTACCTCCTAGTTTATTTTATTCATTATATTTGTCCTTGTTGTTCCTATTGCTTTCACGCAACAATTACTTTAAAAAAATATATTTACTTACATCAATTCTATTTTTTTTGCAATATTCCGAAAACAATTTCAGGAACTTTGTACTTGGTTCTACGTTTTTATTGATAATACGTGAAATTGTGCTTACATTAACACCGATTTCTTTAGAACATTCAGTATAATTATTATCGAATCTCTTTTCTACTAATTCGATAAACTTTTCAACATTAAACATCTGCAAAACTCCTTTCAAAAGCTTACTATTGCTTCTACGCAATACTAATATATCATATTTATTGCACCAATGCAATACTTTTTTTCGATTTTTTTGATTTTTTTTGCACGCACGCAATATTTTATAGTATAATAGACTTGAAATTTAAAGAGAAAGCAGGTGTTTTTTACAATGAAAAAAAATTATGACGAGCTTATAAAACTAATAAAAAAAGCTCAGGGTAATAAGACTCTAAATCAATTCGCTTTAGGTTCCGGAGTAAATGCAGGACACCTATCACGAATATTAAATGGCAATTTCAAAAATCCACCAAGTCCAGAAACATTGAAAAAGATTGCTAATAATAGTCGTGGAGAAGTAACTTATGAAGAATTACTAAAAGCGTCTGGCTATATTGAGGACAATGATTTAACTGGAGAATTTTCTTTATATAGTAAGGAAAATATCGATAAGTTTAATCAGTTAGTAGAAAATGAACGAGTTAAGGTTCTATTTGATAAGATTGGAGACCTTAACGACGAAGAATTAGATCAAGTTGTAAATATTATTACCATAATAAAAAAAGACGATAAAGAAAGTAAGTAATATGAATAAATTATTACAATATTTATTTTCATTTATAAAGAAAAAAGTTGGTAAGGACAATAATGTCCGTACCCCTGATTTATATTATTATAAAATGTGGGAGGAAAATCTTGCTTTAGCTAAGCAATATGAAAAAAAATATAACTTTGAAAAAGCTTTACTACATTGTAGATTAGCTGATAATTATTTTAATAAAGAGTTGGAAATACAAGCTAAACAAGGACTTGATATGAATTATTTAACTCCAACTAAAATATATGAATCACAACTATTAGTTAAAATGAATAAATTGGACGAGGCAATATCTGTGTTAAATACTAGCAAACAATTATCAATTTATAAAACTGATAAACAATACAAATATGCTATTGATATGGCTATTGCTGATATTGTAAAGAAAAAGGAAAAAGGTTATATTTATAAACCTAGACCAAGAAGTAAAGACACACAAAAATAAGCAGTACCCGTGTCTTAGGAGGTATTGCTATGTGCGAAAAGTTGTCGAAAATTGCCGAAAAATACAATCTAAAATTAAAGATAGTTAAATTACCTAATAAAGTAAGAGCGTTTATTGTTGAATTTGATAACAATATTTATGTGGTAATTAACGAATTACTTTCAAACGAAGAAAAAGAAAAGGCGTTTCTCTCATGAACTTTTGCACTACAAACTAGGACATCTTAAAAATTATGATAAAAATAAAATCTCTGAGTATGAGGCAGAGGTTGACAAAATTATGAATGGCAAGGAGGTGTAAGATGTATACAACACTAGATCCAAACGGAATATATGACGCATATCTCAGAAAATCGAGAGCTGACGCAGAATTAGAAAAGCTTAAGAAGTTTGATACTTTAAAACAGCATGAAAAACTATTAAGAGATAGAGCTAAACAATTAGGAATTAAGATTCGTCATATCTACCGTGAAGTTGTTTCCGGAGAGTCCATTCAGGACAGACCGGAAATCCAGAAAGTATTAGCAGAAGTTGAAACAGGTGTACCTGACGGAATATTAGTTGTTGAGGTTGAACGTCTTACACGTGGAGACGCTAAAGACCAAGGTACAGTAGCTCAAACATTTAAGTACACTAATACTAAGATAATTACTTTAAATAAGATATATGATCCTAACTCAGAAGAAGACGAGGAATATTTTGAGTTTGGTTTATTTATGTCTAGACGTGAATATAAGACTATAAATAGACGTATGCAACGTGGAAGAATAGCAAACGTTTTAGAGGGTAAATATTGTGCGTCAGAGCCACCGTTAGGCTATAAAAAAGTACGTGTTAAATATGGTAAAGGTCATACACTAGAACCAATTCCAGAAGAAGCGGAAATCGTTAAAGAGATGTTTCAGAAACGAGCTGACGGAATGGGACACGATATTATATGTAATTGGTTAAATACTTTAGATATTAAACCTAAAAAATCTGATGTATGGACTCCGTCTACTGTTAAAGGAATATTATCTAATCCTATTTATATAGGTAAAATAAGGTGGAACTCTAACAAACAACAAAAGATACTTGTTAACGGTCAGATTATTAAGAAAAGAAAAAAAGGATCTAAAGACGATATTATATTGGTTGAGGGATTACACCCAGCTATTATAGAGGAAAAACTATTTAATATAGTTCAGGGAGTACAACCTAATAAAGCTAGTACGAAACATAGTAGCGAATTACAGAATCCACTAGCTACGTTAATTAAATGTGCTGACTGTGGTCGTTCTATGCAAAGACGTCCTTATTACGACAATAAGAAGCAAGAGCCTAAATTAAGGCGTAAATATGATGTAGATAAAGAAAAATTAAGATTATGTCTAAGAGAACATAAAGGCAATTACAGTCTACGTGATATAGCTACTGCTTTAAAAGTTGGTAAAAACAGCGTGGATCATTGGTTTGCTTCTACACAAGATAAGTTTACTATGCCATACGCTGATAAATGGGAAGAATTAAAACAATTACTTAATATTAAAACAACTGAGTTTGATAAAGGTATAATGACATTTGAGGAGAATGTTATAGAACCTCACGAAGATACTTTAATATGCCCTAAAGCTCATTGTACGAATATAGGCTCTAATTTATCGCTTGTAGAAGCCGAAGTTATCTCAGGGCTACAAGATTACATTAAATCACAAAAAGAGCTCCTATCGACGTATAATCCAGCCGAGGAGGACGATAATGTCATGGTTGTAGCTTTAAGCAAGGATTTAGATAAATATAACAAGCAGCTAGAGAAATCTTACGAATTAGTAGAACAAGGAATATACACTCCTGAGGAGTTTACTAAACGTACTAAGGTAATAAAAGATAAAATCAATTCTACAACTAAAGAGTTAAATAAATATCAGATAAAACTAAATAAGGTAAGAATTGAAAAATTATTACCTAAGATTGAGAAAGTAATAGAATCATATTATAAAGTAGATTCAGCCGAAAAGAAAAACAAACTATTAAAGTCTGTTATATCTTATATAGAATATAAAAAAGATAAAGGCGGTAGAGGCTACGAAAACAACTTTACAATAGCGATACACCCTAAGTTTTAATTGGGGTGTTTTTTCGTCTCTATCGTCGTCTTACAGAAGAATTAGCCCACGTTGAAATGATATCCACAATGGTTTATCAATTAATGAAAG
>CAYWQZ010000095.1:0-3546 GCA_964460565.1 uncultured Mycoplasma sp. | reverse complement strand
CATTATATCCATAGTTATCATTAATATATTTTAAGTTATTTAAGTCAATTACAATTATAGATTTAGGATATATTTTAGTATCATCCCATTTATTAATATTGGCATTTAAGTAGTTTCTATTTTTTAGAGATGTTAACATGTCATTATATTTTAATACATTTTCTTTTTTAGCCTTTTTAAAGTTAGTTCTGCTTTTTGATAATACTACTGCAAAAAATAAGATAAATATTGGTACTAGTATTATACAAAGTATTATTATATATATAGATTTGAAATTGCTTTCACTACTTAGTGTAGAGTAATAACTATTAATACTTCTGTTTTTAATATCATAGTAATCTGTATTATTTAATACAAAGTTTATAAGTCTATATAGAACATTATCACTATTTTGAACGTAATAATATGAGCTATTATTATAGTTATCCATAAATAGTAAATTGTATGAAGATAAGGCATCTTTATTAGCAATATAATCATATTCATCAAGAACTAAAATACTATCGTTATCTATTTTTGTATTTAAGTTATCTATTTGTTTTATTAGAACATTATAGTTATCATTTAAGTAATTATAAAGGTTAGTGTTTTGATATAAGACTACATCTCTATTAACTAAACCAGTTTTATCAGTAATTATTTGGTTATTTTTAGAAAGTGCAACTAATTTAGAATCAAAGGCTGAAATAGTTTTGTAACCACTTTCATTAGTATAATCAAAGTTTATAAATGCTATGTCTACTACTCCTTGTTTGATGGCATTTGTTAGTTTTTCTTCTGTTTCATATTCAATAAACTCAAATTCAATATTAGCCATACTAGATATAACATTAATATATTCTCCTGCTAAACCATATAATTTACCATTTTGATATATGTTGTATGAACTATTATTAACAAAACCATAAGTAAATGTACGACTAGATAAGTTTGATTTGTCTACATCTGTTATTAATTTGTTATTTATGTATAAGTTCATTAGGTTTTTTTCATATGAAGATTCGTAACTAATAGCTTTCCAATCTTCTAAGTATTTAATTAGTATATCATTTAATTTTTCTATATTACTAAGTCTTAATACAATTTTATTAGATAAATTATTAAAATCATATTTTATATATAATTCTTCTTCTAATATTTCATCAAATATTACGTATCTAGGTCCAACTATGTAATTTACATCACCATTTTTTAGGGCTGAAATAAGAGCATTTATAGTTTCGTAAGTTTTTACTTGAGTACTTGAATTGTAGTTAGTTAGATTAATGTCTTTATCATTATCAAGTATACCTACTACTGGACTATTTAAGTTTTCAAATGCTACGATAAAGCCTTCATTTTTACCTACTAGAACATAGCTATCTTCCATTATTAAGATATCTTTATTAGTTAATTTATCTGTGTTTTTTAATACTAAAATAGATAGATTAGTATTTTCATTTATGGTACTAGGATAATCATAAGATTTTTTATTAAAAGTTAAGCCTGTAGTTTCTAGTTTTGTTAAAAAATCAAATAGAACTCCACTGCCATTTTCACTAATAAAACTTAAGTTATTAGGTATATCAATATCAATTAAAGTTGTTTTGTTATTTTCAATCCATTGTTTTTCAAGTAGTGTTAATTTGCTTTCTTCATCTTCTGCATTAAGAAAGAAAAATAAGCTTAATAATAATACTAAAACTACTAATACAATAGTAATTATTTTCCATAGTTTAAAACTATTTTTTTTATGTTTTTTCTTGTCTTTTTTCATAATTCACCTTTTAAAATGTAAAATCCTTCCCAGTTTTGTTTTTATATCCAATAATGTTAAAACTATCATCTTCACTAGTTAAGAAAAGTTGTATGTCATAGTAACTTAATTGTTCTTTAGTAAAGTACTCAAGTATAGTAGAAGTAATACCTTTAGCATCTTTTTCGTTTACTCCTTCTTTTATAATTAAAATAATGTTAATAATTCTACCATTAGTATAACTGTTTGATTTTAAGATGAAACTTTCTTTAGTTATTTCTTCATCCATTTCTTTTAGCATACTTTTAGTTACTTCAACTTCTTCTATTCCTTCTAGTCTATCGCCATATACAGGTTTACCATTACTAGGAATTAGTATGTTATATAACCCATATCCTAAAAATATAAGTAATACAAATATTATAATGGCAATTGTAGTATATTTATTCTTTTTTAAATCTTTTAAAAATTTATTCATATAATCACTCCTTAGCATAAATACTTAAAAATATTATAGCATATTAAATTAAAAAATACTAGTCCCTATAGATTTAGATGTTTTAAGTGTATGTTAATTTTAGTTGATTTTGGTGAAAAAAAGATTGAATTTCTTAGATATATCATAGAAAAAAGATACTTTTTTCAAGTACCTTTAATTATATTTATTTCTACCAGTAATTACTCCAACTGTAATCAAGTGGTGAATATGTATTATAACCAGTATGAACATAACAACCTGAACCACCTGCAGAACTCCAACCTGAAGATCTACAGTTATATATACTTCCATCAGAACATTTACATAAGTGTAAGTATGCAGTGCTATGTGTAGTATTACATGCTGCATGGTACCATGATATACTTGCATATGTTGATGATCTGTAACCACAGCCACAACTTTTTATTCTTACTCTTGTTGTTGATGTACTTGTATTACCTAAAGTATCAACTGCTGTTATATATACATAATTATCTCTTGCTGCAGACCATGTACCTTGTGCTTTTATTCCGTTTGTTATACTTGAGGTACTATTCCAATCAGTACGTTTTGTTGAAGTTGAATCTGAATTATACCTATAATATATTGAACTTACTCCAGATTGATCGGTTGCATTTACTGTTAGTTTAACTGGTCCAAATGTCCAACTACCATTACTATCGTTGCTAACTGTTATAGTAGGTCCTGTAGTATCATTACAATAGTATGTTGCTTTAACTTTAGCATTACCTTTATATGTATAAGTAAATGCAGTATTATCCGTTATTGAAGTATCTTCTATTTTCAATGATGTTAATTCATAATTATTACTTAAGTTAACTTTACAAGTTATGCCATCTCCTTCAGATACTGTTAATGAAGTAGTACTTGTTTGATTAGTTGTACTATTAGTACAAGTTATTGTACCACCTTTACTTTGTTCTATTATTAAGTTTGCACCTTGATAAGCATTTACTCTTTTCCCTTCACTTGTTTCTACTTCTTCTTTATTCATAACAGTAGTCCAATTGGCGTTATCGCTTGATACATAGGTATAGTTATTATTATAAGTTCTTCCATCAGCATACCAATGCCATACTGCAATTTCATCTAAATCATATGTTTGTCCTAAATCTACGGTTACACACTGGTTACCTTCATCCATAGTATGTGCCGATTTACCATCATCTATTTTTCCATCTGTTACATAATCATAAGAATATGTATTTCCAGAATCATCAGAATAAATTGTTCCTGTTCCTGTTACTGATTTTCCTTTTGCTACATTCACACCATTAGAAATTGCTTGAATTTCCATCCATGTTTTATATGC
>CAYWQZ010000094.1:0-3596 GCA_964460565.1 uncultured Mycoplasma sp. | reverse complement strand
CTGTTTTTGATGAAGAAGTAGAAAAACTAGAAACTATAGATAAAGTTAAAATATACGGTGGTAATAATCCTAAAATAAATACCACTATAGAAAATAAAGAAAAAACTATTTATGGAGAACAAGAAGAAATTGAAGTTCTATAATAGAACTTTTTTATTTTATCAAAATTTAATTATTGATTAATTATAATAAAAAAATGTAAAATTTAGCAAGAAAAAACTTGACTTTATAAGGCATAAAACAAGAAAAATTAAAAGTAGCAAAGTCTTTATTTTCTATGTAAATGTCTATTAACAAAATATCTAAAGTAACAAACCTAACTATAGAAACAATCGAAAATCTGAAGTGATTTTCTTTTTAATTATAATTAATTAAATAATGTTATAGATTTTTAAATTCATATTTGGTAAAATTGTATATAAGAAATGCCATATAAATTTAAAATAAATAATAGTTATGAAATACTAAGAAATTGATAAAGGTAATATTCTAAACCTAAAAATACTATGGCAATAATATAATAAAGGAGGAACTATGTATATACCATTATATATAAAAACAGATTATAGTTTATTATCTAGTTTAATTAAAATAGATGAACTAATTAATTATTTAAAAAAATATAATATTAATACTTGTGCAATAGTAGATAGTAATTTATTTGGTACAATGGAAATAATTAATAAGTTTAATAAAAATAACATTAAACCTATAATAGGATTAGAATTAAACTATCAAGAAAAAACTATTCTTTTATATGCTAAAAATGAGTTGGGTTATAAAAACTTAATAAAATTAGAAACATATAAAAATGAAAATGAAATTACTATTGATATTTTAAAAAAGTATAGTGATAATTTATTATGTATTATATTTGATATAGATTTATATAATGAATTTAGTATAATATATAATGATTTATATATAGGTACTAATAATAAAGAAGATGAATCAGAAAAAAGAAAAATAACTAAAAATCTTGTTTTTATTAATAAAACATTATATTTAGAGAAATATTTATATAAATACTTACCATATATATTTATGATTAGAGATTCTAAAACTATAGATGATGGTACTGATTTTATATATCAAAATAATCATTTATTATCTTATGAAGAAATAGAAAATAAAGTAAGTAAAGATACTATAGATAATACTATTAAAATAAGTAATATGTGTAATTTAGAATTAAGTTATGAACTATATATGCCTAAATATAACGTAGAAAATTCTAAAGAATTTTTAATAAGTCTTGCAAATCGAGGTTTAAAAAAAAGATTAGGTGATGTATCTTCTGTTTATCAAAAAAGATTAGATTATGAGTTATCAATTATTATAAATATGCATTTTGAAGATTATTTTTTAGTAGTATATGACTATATAAAATATGCTAAAAAAAATGGCATTTTAGTAGGACCAGGAAGAGGCTCTGCTGCAGGATCTTTAGTTAGTTACTCACTAGGTATTACAGATATTGATCCAATTAAATATGGTTTACTATTTGAAAGATTTTTAAATCCTGAAAGAATTTCTATGCCTGATATTGATACAGATTTTCCAGATGTTGATAGAGATAAAGTAATTAACTATGTCAAAGAAAAATATGGTAAAGAAAATGTCGCGGGTATTATTACTTTCGGAACTTTAGCGTTAAAACAAGCTATAAGAGATGCTGGCAGAGTACTAAATATTCCTATAAAAGAAATAGATTATATAACTAAAAAAATAACACCTAATATGACACTTAGAGAATTAAGATATAAAGATAATGAAATAAATAACTTATTTAATTCTAGTAATAAATATAAATTACTTTATAACTTAGTTAATATAATAAATAATAATAAAAGACATACAAGTATTCATGCAGCAGGAATAGTTATAAGTAGAACAAATTTAACTAATGTTTTACCAATTATAAAATCAAGTGATGATTTATATTTAACTGAATATACAATGGAATATTTAGAACAAATAGGTTTAATTAAAATGGATTTTTTAGGTATTAAAAATTTATCTATAATAAAAAATATAATTGTAGATATAGAAAAATATGAAAATATAAAAATAGATTTTAATAAGATACCTCTAGATGATTTAAAGGTTATTGAAATATTTAAAACTGGTAATACTACAGGGATATTTCAATTTGAAAGTGATGGTATGAAGAAATTTTTACAAGAGTTAAAACCTCAAAACTTTTTTGATATATGCGCGGCAATTGCTTTATTTAGACCAGGACCTGCTGAAAATATTCCAAGTTATATAAAAAGAAAACAAGGTAAAGAAAAAGTAGATTATCTAGTACCAGAACTAGAAGAAATATTAAAAGAAACTTATGGAATAATTATCTATCAAGAACAAATAATGCAAATAGCAAGTAAAATGGCTTCTTTTACTCTAGGTGAAGCTGATATTTTAAGAAGAGCAATGAGTAAAAAGAAATTAGAAGTATTAAAAAACGAAGAAAAACGTTTTATCGAGGGTTCTATCTCTAATGGATATACCAAAGAAAACGCTGAAAAAGTATACAACTTAATACTAAAATTTGCAGGTTATGGATTTAATAAAAGTCATTCAGTATCATATTCAGTAGTTGCATATAAAATGGCTTATTTAAAATATTATTTTCCTAAATATTTCTATGCTAATTTACTTAGTGGAGTAATAGGTAGTGAATATAAAACACTTGAATATATAAAAGAATTAAAAAAACTAGGTATAAAGGTACTACCTCCAAATATTAATATAAGTTTAAATGATAAATACTTAGTAACAGACAAAGGAATAGTAATGCCTTTATCAGTAATTAGAAATGTTGGAATAGTTATATCTAATTATATTATTGATGAAAGAAGTACACCATATAAAGATATATTTGATTTTTTAAGAAGAACTTATAAAAAAACAAATAATAAAAAAGTAATAGAATCATTAATATATAGTCATGCTTTTGATGAATTTAGTAATATATCTACTTTAATTAATAATATAGATAGTATAACAAATTATATCGAATTATCTATTGATTTAGAAGAGGGTATAGTGCCTATTCCAGAATTTATTTATTCTAATAATAGAGATGATGAAATATTAGAAAAAGAAAAAGAATTATTTGGTTTTTACTTAACTAGTCATAAAACAGAAAAATATAAGTTAAATGATAAGAATATTATTGATGTAGAATTAATAAAAAATTATTATGATAAAATTGTTAGTGTAATTATAAATATAGATAGAAAAAAAGAAATAACTACTAAAAAAGGGGATTTAATGGCTTTTATAGTAGGTAGTGATAATACTTCTAGTGTATCAATTACTTTATTTCCGGATATTTATATAAATTATAGTAGTTTAAAAAGAGGGGATATAATTAAAGTTACTGGAAGAGTAGAAAAAAGATATGATGAGTGGCAACTTGCTTGTAAACAGATAGATATAATGATGGAAAATGATAGTTAAAAATATAAAAAAAACAAGGTTGAATTATGAAAAAGCCTTGTTTTTTTTAATATATTTTTTTATTTATTAAATAATTTGTAATTAGTCATTCTTTTAATAACGCTTTCTTTAAATCTTCTCTATTACTATAT
>CAYWQZ010000093.1:0-3687 GCA_964460565.1 uncultured Mycoplasma sp. | reverse complement strand
TTTAAAAATAAATAAAATTAAAACTATATATGAGGTTAATATTATAGATATAAGGGGTATAAAAAAGATAAAAATATTAATAAGTAAGTATTTAGTATTTTTAATATTTTTTATATTTGGTTTATTTTTAATTATATTTTTATCTAAATATACTTATTTTATAAATATAAATTCTAGTAGTAATGAACTTAAAGAATTAATAGAAAAAGAATTAATTAATAATAATTTAACTATTTATAGTAAGAAAAAAACATATAAGGAATTAGAATATATAAGTAAAAAGATTAAAAATAATAATATAGATAATATAGAGTGGTTATCTATATATTATGAGGGTGTTTATTTAAATATAGAGGTAATAGAAAGGATAAAGGATAAAGATATAGAAGTAAATGAATTATATGATGTAGTAGCCTCTAAAAGTGGGTATATTAAGGATATATATGCTGAAAGTGGGGAGTTATTAAAGGTAAAGGAAGATTATGTAAAAAAAGGAGATGTAATAATAAGTGGTAATATATTTAGAAATAATAAAGTAGGAGGTAAAGTAAGTGCTAAGGGAGATGTATATGCTGAAGTATGGTATAATGTTAAATTAAATAAGAGTTTAGTAGAAAAAGAAAAGATAAAGACTAATAAGGGGTATAAAGTATTATCTATAAATATATTTAATAAAAATATAAATTTAATAAAAATAAAGACTAAAATTAAAGAAGAAAAAACTATAAATATATATAAGAATAAAATATTAAGTATTAAGTTAACTAATAGTTATATTTTTGAAGAGAAAGTAAAAAAATTAAAAGAGGAGGAATTAGTAAAATACTTAGAAAATAAGGCTAAAGATAAAATAGAAGAAAATTTAGATGATAAAGAATATATAATTTATCAAAAAACTTTGAAAAATTATATAGATGATGATAAAATATATATAGAAGTATTTTTTAAAGTTTATGAAAACATTAGTGAATATAGAAAAATACAAGAAATAAAAGAAGAGGAATAATATGTTTATAGAATTTAAAGAAGAAGCTTTACATATTTTAAGTTATTCTTATCCTATGGTACTTATTGCTATTATAGTAGCGTCTAGTCTTAGAATAACATACTTAATAATTAATAAAGAAAAATTTATATTATACAAAGAGTTATTAAAACTATCATTTATAATTTATATATTATGTTTATTCCATGCTGTTACATATCAAGATGTAAGTTTTAGTAATGCTAATTTTATACCATTTAAAGAAATAACTAGATATGATTTTGGAAGTAGTCTTTTTTATAGAAATATATTAGGTAATTTATTACTTTTTATTCCTTTTGGTATATTTAGTAGTTATTATGTAAAAATAAATAAAAGTTATTTAGTTATTATTCTTTCTTTTATTGCATCATTATCTATCGAACTTACACAACTTCTTATTGGTAGAGTATTTGATGTAGATGATATTATATTAAATGTACTTGGTGGTTTAATAGGTTATATATTATATAAAATATTTAAAAAATTTGAAAATAATTTACCAACTCTTTTTAGAAAAGATTTAGTAAGAAATATAGTTTCAATTCTTATACTTGGAGGTCTAGTATGGTTTTTAGTAAGATAAAGTTTAAAATTTATAATGAAACAGATGAAAATATTAAAAAATATGAAAGGGAAATTAAAGAAGTATTAAAGTATGCAGTAGATAAAGAAGATGTTAAAGATGTTTGTTTTAATGTTATAATAGTAGATGATAATTATATCCATAGATTAAATAAAGATTATAGAGGTATTGATAGAGCAACTGATGTAATTAGTTTTGCTTTAGAAGATGAAAAAAATGAGAATTATACTGATAAGAGAATACTTGGAGATATTTATATATCATTAGATAAAGCAAGAATGCAGGCTAAAGAATACGGACATACAGTAGATAGAGAAATATGTTTTCTAGCAGTACATGGATTACTTCATTTATTAGGATATGATCACCAAACTAAAGAAGAAGAAAAAGAAATGTTTACAAAACAGAAGGAGATATTAGATGGAAAAAGATTTACAAATTTATCAAAAAAATAAGAAAAGTTTTAAAAGATTTTTACTTTCTTTTAAATATTGTTATGAAGGAATAAGATATGCATTTTATCATGAACAAAATATTATAGTAATGCTTTGTATGGGAATAATTGCTTTAATTTTAGGTTTTGTTTTAAATATTAGTTATGTTGAAAGATTAATAGTTATTCTTTTAATATTAATTATTATATCACTTGAAATGGTAAATACTGCTATTGAAAGTACAATAGATGCATTAGGTAAGCATAGTGAAGAAGCAAAACATGCAAAAGATTCTGCAAGTGGGGCAGTTGGTTTTGCATCAATTATGGCTTTAATTATAGGGATTACAATTTATTTACCTAGAATAATTGAACTAATAAGAGGTTAATATGGTAGAAAAGTTAAAAGAATTATTAGACAATAGTTATAGTCCATATTATAAATATTCTGTATCAAGTGCTATTGTTACAAATGATGATAATATATTTTATGGTGTTAATGTAGAAACCACATCACCAAATGCAGGTATATGTGCTGAAAGAAATGCTATTTATTGTGCAATTACTAATGGTTATAAAAAAGGAGATTTTAAGGAGTTACATATTATGAATAAAACTGAAGATTTTTGTTATCCATGTTTTATATGTAGACAAGCTATATATGATTTTTGTCCTGATATAAAAGTATATGTATATAATTATAAAGGTGATAGAAAAGAAGTAGAAGTTAAAGATTTGTGTACTTATCCTTTTAGTAAGGAGAATTTAAGATGAAAAGTGGTTTTGTAAGTATAGTAGGTAGACCTAATGTAGGTAAATCTACTTTATTAAATAGAATATTAAATAAAAAAATATCAATAATATCAGATAAAGTAGGAACAACTAGAAATATAATATATGGAGTATATAATGAAGAAGATATTCAAATAGTATTTATAGATACTCCTGGTATAAGTAAATCAATTAATAAATTAGGAGATAATTTAAATAAAAAAGCATATTCTTCATTTGAAAATGATTTAGTTTTATTTTTAGTAGATATATCATCTGGGTTTGGTAAAAATGATTTAAAAATACTTAATAGATTAAAAAGTGAAGAAAAAGATGTTATTTTAGTTTTAAATAAAGTAGATAAAATTAATAAAGAAGAGTTAATTAAAAAAATAGTGGAATTAAAAGATTTATATAATTTTTTAGATATAGTACCAATTTCATCACTTAATGGTAACAATGTAGATGAATTAATTAAAGTAATAAAGAAATATTTACCTGATAATATAAAATATTTTGATGATGATACATTAACTAATGTAACAGAAAAATTTATGATTGGTGAAATAATAAGAGAAAAAGTACTTAATTTAACTCATGAAGAAGTACCACATTCTGTTACTGTTATGGTAGAAAATATAGAATTTAAAAAAGATAAAGTATTAATAAATGCTTTAATAATAGTAGATAGAGATAATTTAAAGGGAATAATAATAGGGAAAAATGGTTCTATGTTAAAAGAAATAGGACGTTTATCTAGGATAGATATTGAAGAATATTTAAATAAAAAAGTTTATTTAGAAATTTATGTTAAAACTATTAAAGATTGGCGCAACAAAGAAAATATTTTTAATGATATTATAG
This sequence comes from uncultured Mycoplasma sp., assembly GCA_964460565.1. GTDB lineage: Bacteria > Bacillota_I > Bacilli_A > RF39 > UBA660 > HGM10836. Next base: position 9 of record CAYWQZ010000093.1, on the reverse strand, counting down.
AAGATAAAC
>CAYWQZ010000092.1:0-3805 GCA_964460565.1 uncultured Mycoplasma sp. | reverse complement strand
TATATTTTAACTTTATCTATAGTTTCTAGTTTTTCTACTTCTTCATCAAAAACAGGTATTTCTTGTTTTTCTATAATAACAGGGATATCCTCTTTTTTTTCTAAAGAAACTTCGTTTTCTTCTTGCTCTTCTTTTACAATTTCCTTTAATTCTTCGTTTTCTTCTAGCGTATTACTTTCTACTAAATTAGGTTCATCTATAATAGTTACTTCATTAACATCTTGAGTATTATCTATTTCTTCTAAAGTCTTATCATCTTCTTCATTAATTGAAAATACTATTTCTTCTTTATCTACCTTTCTATATGCTAAAAGACCAATTACTATTGATAATATTAATAATATTATACCTATTAAAATTAACACCCCAGGAAATTCAAAAAACATTTTTATGTCCATGAAAATCAACTCCTCTATTCTAAATAATATGATAACAAATTATTAAGATTTTTACAAGAATTTTTATTCATTTTTAATCACTAAAATTGATTTATTTGAAAAATCTATATCATTTAATACTTCAATCATTGTATTAAAGTTAAGATTTTTCTTATGTTTAATTGAATCATATACAAAGCTTTTATATTCTAATATATCATCTAATATATTATATAAAGTAGCATTAGTATTATCTATTGTTCTTATTTCACTTGCTATCCAAGTTTTAATAATTCTTGTAAAATCTTCTTCTTTTAAATTTATATTCTTTATATTAGAAATAAATTCTTCTATTTCTTTAATTATTTCTTTTTCTTTATTAGTAGTTATAAAAAATTCTATTAAGTAATGAGTACCAATATCAGTAATATTGTAGTCAAAAGAAATAAATAATTCATTGTTAAATAAATATTCTTTAAAAGTGGAAGTACCTCCGAAAGTAAGTGAGAATATCATATGTAGATAACCATCTAAATAGAATTTATTATCTAGTTTAAATAATGATTTATTTACTTTATATGAAATAGCTACTTTAGTATTTTCAACTGGTAAAACTATTTCTTCATATTCTTTTTTTACTTTATCGGGTTCTTCTTTTATTATTTTTGTTACTTCTTCTTTGTTATTTTTAAAATCTTTTAATTCTTCTTTAATTATATTAATTGTTTTTTCTGCATCAAAGGCTCCGGTTATGATAATAAACATATTATTTGGTGTATAAAAATTGTTGTAGCATAAATATAAATCTTCTTTTGTTATATTTTTTATTTCTTCTAAGGAACCAATTATTTTTTTGGAATAATTATTATTAAATAAAGTATTTTCTTTTATTTTTTCATATAATACTCTGTTAGGTTTATCTAAATACATTCTTGCTTCTTCTAATATAATGCCCTTTTCTTTTTCTACTTGTTTATCTGTAATATTAAAATTAGTTATCCAGTTAAGTAAGTATTTTAAATTAGGATAAAAGGAATTATTACCTGCAAAATAATAGCCTGTATAGTTATAACTAGTTGAAGCATTAACATCTGTACCTGTTTTGCTATAAAATTCAAAAGGTGTTTCGTCTTGTTCAAATAATTTGTGCTCTAAAAAATGAGCTACTCCACTAGGTACTTTAACTTCTTTATCATTTATTTTAAAATCTAAGTCAATTCCTCCAAATTTAGTACCAAAAAACGCAAAATAATTCTTTTTATATGGAAGTGGTACCATATATACTTCAAGTCCATTATCTAGTTTTTCATAAAATAAGTTTTCTTCAAAATTATTAATCTGTATTTTTTTCATATTCTTCCTCTTTTAATAAATATATTGTATCTATGTTTATTTTTTTTGCTAAATTTATAACATCTTCTTTAGTTATACTATTTATATTAGTTATTTCTTCTTCTATTTTATCTAAATCTAAATATAATAAATTATAATAATATTCACTAATTGATGACTCATATTCAAAAAGTTCATTTACTACACTTATATATAAATTTTTAGCATTTTCTAAATCAAGATTTGTAAACTTACCATTAATCATATCTTTCATTTCTTTTTTTATACTATCTATCATATCTTGATAATTATCTACATTAGTACCGGCATTTATAACTAATAAGTCATCTGTTCTTCTAAAACTTGACGAAATGCTGTATGCTAAAGACTTTTTTTCTCTTACATTTTTAAATAATTTAGAGTCTGGACCATTACCAAATATAACATTATATATAGCAGAAACATATTTTTTTTCTTTTACGGTAAGTTTTTCTAAAGAGCACGCAATAGTAAGATAAGTTTGTTTAAATTTACTATTTTCTTCTAAAAAGACAATATCTTTTTTATTATTTTTATATTCTATGTAAAAATCATTTATTTCTTTGTTTTTATTATTAAATTTAAACTTATCATTTATTATATTAATTGCTTTTTCATCATAATCTCCAATTAAAAATATATCAATATTATTATTAATTAAAAATTCTTTATAATATGAATACAAAGATGATGAGGTAATTTCTTCTAAATCTTCTAAATACCCTTCCATATGATAACTAAAAGGGAAATCTCCTAATGATTGTTTTAATTTTATGTTTGCATATAAAGTTGGATTTTCCTTAATGCTTTTAATTTCATCTCTAGCATGCTCTTTAGTTAATTCAAACATTTCTTCATTAAATTTATTATTTGTAACATTAGGTTTAAATAATACGTTATAAAAGAAGTCAAATGATAAATTAAGCATATCTTCTTCTGTATATTTAGGGTTTAACATAGATAAATTAAATTCTGTTATAAAATAATTACCTGTTCTTTTATTACTTGCATATACATCTAACCCATATAAATCTTGTTTTATAATACTCATTTTTCTTGCTGTAGGACATTTTTCACATGAAAAGCACAAATTATCTACAAGTAAATTTCTTTTAGTTATTTCACTTTTTTCAAATTTTCCTGTAAAAACTATTTTTAATAAAAGTGTTTTAAATTTTTTTGTTTTAATTAAATGAATATTATAAGAATCTTTAATTAATTGATAATTCATATTAAGTTCTCCTTTTTGTAATCTGTATTTTAGTTAATTTAATTTTTATTAAAGATTAAATTATTTTTTTACTGCTTCAAGTACTAGTTTAATTGCATCATCGAAAGTTTTTTCTCTTTCTTCACTAGAAAGTTTTTCTTTAGTTACTAGATTATCAGATACAGTTAATACTGCACTTGCATCTTTTCCTAGTAGTTTTGCTACATAAAATAAACCGAAGCATTCCATTTCTACTCCTAAACAGTAGTTTTCTTTTATTTTTTCATCTTGATATTTGTTATAAAATACATCGCTAGTATTAATATTACCAATTTTAATGGATATATTATTTTTATTAGCAGAGTTAACTATTGATTGACCTAATAAAACTGAGCTTTTACATAAATGGGTATTTTCTCCATTAAACTGAAATGCAAAGTTTGATAAAGTATAAGCTTTTTCTACTAAAATAATATCACGAAGTTTAATTTCAGCACTATAAGAGCCACAAGAGCCTAATCTTATTATTTTTTTTACTCCATATTCATTAAATAGTTCGTAGGCATATATTCCAATACTTGGCATACCCATACCTGATGACATAACAGTTATTTTCCTTCCTTCATAATAACCAGTATAAGCAAGTGCTAAACGTACATTATTAACAAGTTTGATATCACTCAAAAAGTTTTCTGCAATGTATTTAGCACGAAGTGGGTCCCCTGGCATTATCACTATATCACTAATATTTTCTTTTTCTGCGTTCATATGTGGTGTCATAAAATTCCTCCTTATTTATCTTTTTATTTATTTAAATCTATTCCATCTATACTTGTTTCATAAATCC
>CAYWQZ010000091.1:0-3915 GCA_964460565.1 uncultured Mycoplasma sp. | reverse complement strand
TAAACCTATTAACTTTACTTCCATTTGAAGTTGCAAATAATACTTTTTTCATTATTTATAATACTCCTTTAAATCATTTTCTAAATTAGGATTAAATTTTTTATTCTTTATCATATCAATTTCAAATTTATATGGTGGATAACCCTCTACCCATGGTGTTTCTAGTATCTTAGGAACATTTTCTAATCTTTTATTATATATAATATTTATTAATGCATCAAAACCAATATTTCCATAACCAATATTTTCATGTCTATCTTTATGTGAACCCATAATATTTTTACTATCATTTACATGAATACATCCTACTTTAGATAATAGTTTTTTTTCTTCTAAAAGGTCAAGTATTTTATCAAAATCTTTTACATCAAGACCAGAGTCAGATAAATGACATGTATCTAAACATATCCCTATTTGTTCTTTTTTATCTACTAAAGATATAATTTCTTCTATTTCATCTATTTTAGAACCTACTTCAGTACCTTTACCAGCCATTGTTTCAAGTAGTATAGTCACACTTGTATTTTCTAATACCTTATTTAACCCATTTGCTATATTTTTAATTCCTTCGTTAGTACCACATCCAACATGTGAACCTGGGTGTAAAACTAATTTATTAACGAATAATTCCTCAAGACGTTTACATTCTTCAGTTAAAAAAGATATAGCAAAGTTGTACTTACTTAAATCATTTTTATTTGCAAGATTAATAATATATGGCGCATGAACCACAACATTATTTAAACTAATACCTTTTTCTTTCATAATTTCCAATGCTTTATAAGTTAATAAATCATTTATAGGTACTCTACTAGTATTTTGAGGAGCACCAGTATAAAACATAAATGAATTACTTCCATACGATAATGATTCTTCAAGTGAACCTAACATTTGTGTATCCTTTTTAAAAGATACATGACTTCCTATTAATAACATAAATTACCTCCATATTTATTATAAAACATAATAAATAAAAATAAAAGAAAAAAACTACATCAATATAATGTAATCTTTTATTAATAATAATTACTTTCAGTTAAATAACCAACATATACAGTTTGATAATTATTACTATTTTTTTTACAAGTAATTAAAGTAATTGTCTTTTTATTTTGATACCTTTCTATTTCAACAGTACCATCTTTTAAAACATCATAAATATCATAAATAACAAATTCATACTTAATACCATCATAATAAATATAAACTATATCACCTTGTGTTAACTTATATAAATTCTTAAAAAATGATATTTTGCTATTACCACTATGGGCTGCTAAAACTAAATTACTATTATTTTCATCAAAAAAAGTAGAACCTGATACAATTTCAATATTATAATTGATGTTATTTTTATCTAGAGAAAGACCTTTTTTTAAAGATATTTTAGGAATTTCTAATACTGCGATAAAATTATCTTCTTCTGTTTTTTTATTTGTATTTATATTATTAGTATTAATTAAGTTATATGTATCATCATTTAAAAATGAATTAACTTTAACTATTTCTTCACTTTTTTTATTGTTATCTATTATCTTATTTACTCCAAGTAAAATAAAAGAAAAAGCAATAATTAAAAGACCAATAATTTTAAATATATGATTTTTTGTGTATCTTATCATAAATTATAAACCCTATTCCTAATAAAGAAGTAATAAATACAAATAAAATACTATTATCATTTAAAGCTGTATCTTTAACATTAAATACTTCTTTTATTTTTTCTTTTTCATTAAACATTGTTAGACTAACAACTTCTTCATTTGTAGTTATATCAAAATACATTTTTTCATTATTTACTTTATAACCTAAAGGAGCTTCTTTTTCTATAATATAATATTTTCCTAAAGGTAAATTATTAATTGTTATTTTACCATTTGTATCTGTTTTTAAACTATATATTAAAATATTATTTTCTGTATAAATATCAATTGTTGCATCTTTTAATGTTTCATTAGTTAAAGAATCTTTTTTAGTAAAATCTAGTGTTCCTTTACTTAAGTAGTTTTTAAAGTCTTTTTTATAAGAAATAATTTCTGTATGATTATCTTTATATGAAAGATTTATATCATAGATTTCATTATCTAAAATATAATTACTATCAGTCTTAATTTCTTTTATATAATATTTTCCTAAATATAAATTAGAAATACTAATTTTACCATTACTATCTGTTATATATTTAGATATTTCACTATCTTTACTATAAATTAAATTACCAAAGTTATCATAAATATCTTCTTTAGCGTATAAGCCAAATGTAACACCTTCTAAGTTTTTTTCGCTGTAAACAAAGCCTTCTTCACCTACTAAAACAACTTCTCCTGTTTTACTAATTTCAATGCTTCCTTTTACAGGTTTATTTTCAAAATTAATTTGGTAAACTAGTCCATAAGTTTCATCATTTATTAATTCTGTATTATCTCCAATCTCAAATTCTAATGATTTTTCATTTAGTACATAACCATCTAGTTCTTGATTTATTTCTATTAAATAATATTTTCCTCTTTCTAATTTTTCGGTTACAAACATTCCATTATCATTAGTAGAGAAAATATCTGTTTCTTTGCCATCTACTACATGTGTAATACATTCACCATCTGCACTGCAAATATTAAATTTAATGTTAGCTTTCTTTATTACTTCTTTAGTACTAGAATCTATTTTAACAACTTTAATCATTGCAGAACTTATGGAACTATTTAAATTAATTGAAAAATATATTGGATCAACATTACCACCTGTAATCATATTTTGAGCATCTTCTCCATTAGCAAACTTCCCATAATATACATAATATGAATTACTATAAACTTGTTTTCTTACAAACTTTAATTCAATTTTTCCAGATTTAGTTGGTGTAATTTTTAACTCATTTCCTTTAATTTCAACTTTTGCTCCATTACTTTCATATACTTCATAATTTTTAAGTACATCGTTAGTATCTGTAATTATAATTTCTTCTCCTACTTGTGCTGTGAAACTTTCACCATCAAAACTAGGTTTATCATTATGATTTTTAACTAAATTATTAATAGTTTCTCTTTCTTTTGATAAATCCCAGTCTAAAGCAACATTTTCTTTAAGTTCTTCATCATAATATTTTTTTGTATATCCAACATACCAAGTCGCGTCACTACCATTTAGTCTTTCTTCATCATCCATTATAGCTTCCCACAGTAATGCTTGAGTAGCTGCTCTATACTCTAAAGTTTGATGACCTGGATATTGATATCCATAATATGTAATTAATAAAATTTTTTGCTTTACTTCATTTGATAATCCAATCCCTTCCCAATCAGTTTTTGTATAACCATCCGGATCAGTTGTTTCGGGATCTCCGGGCTCAATACAATATGCAACTTTAACTTCATCACTGGTACTATCTTTAATATCATATTTTGTAAATTCACCTACAAAGTATAATATGCCATTTCTTTTAACATAAAATTCTGTGCCTTCGACAACCTCAGAAGTAAGTGTTGCAGTTTCTGCATATACATTTTTTATTCCGCCAATTAAAAAAATAAATAATATCACCAAAATAAAAAATAACTTATTCTTAAACTTATTCATTACCATTCCTCCCTTTCTTTGTTTATATTATACCCACACATTAGTAAAAAAAATTACTATAGTTTTTTATTATAAAGGAAAACAAAATATTGTCAATAATTTTTAACTCAAATGTAAGTTTATAAGTTTAAAATAAGTTTTTTGCTATATAAAAAAGTATTTTTTTTCGTATATTTAATACTTTTTAATAACAAGATATAAGAAAAAAGATACTAAAAATTATTTACATATCTTTCTATTTTTAATCTATATTTAAATTATTAATATACTCTATAAAATAAAGTGGAATATTTATTACTTTACCATCTTTACTTAAATTATTTAATGAAAATCTAAAGG